>CAMFFG010000061.1 GCA_945949655.1 uncultured Peptococcaceae bacterium | reverse complement strand
TATTATTTATCCAATGGCCAGAACTGGATGCCGCCCTGTACGAATTTTACATTGTCGTAGCCGGCATTGTTCAGAATTAACTGACCTTCAAAGCCACGGGTACTCAGGATGCAGAACACAACCACTTCTTTATCCTTTGGCACTTCGTTGGCCCGAGCCCGCAGTTCTTCGATGGGGATATGCAGCTGATGTTTAGCCGGAATGGCTTTCTGTGCCCGTTCGTGTGCGGTACGCAGGTCCACAAATACCACATCGTCGCTGTCCAGTTTGGACTTGAATTCTTCGTAGCGCATGTCATGTGCTTTGCCTTCGATGGTGTTTTTCATAACATTGGCTGCGTTTGTCAGGTTTTCCATAGCGGAAGACAGTGGCGGTGCATAGCTTAAGTCCATGTTTGCCAGATCATCCACTGTAGCGCCGAAGGTCAGGGCAGCAACCATGGTGTCGATGCGTTTGTCCACTTTACCAGGACCAACGATCTGTACGCCCGGGATTTTGCGTGTTTTGCGGCCTGCTACCAGACGGGTCATGATCAGTTTTTTGCCCGGCATAAAGTGGGTGATATCCGGACCAGGAACGATAGCGGTCACGGTGTCGTAGCCCAGCTGTTTGGCAACCCGTTCGGACAGGCCGGTAGCGCCCAGCGACCAGTCAAACATTTTGCACACGGCAGTGTTCAGCACCCCTTTGTGTACTTCATCGCCGCCGGTAATATTGGTACCGATGACACGGCCCTGACGGTTTGCAGTGGAGCCCATTGGTGCGTATACTCTCTGGCCGGAGATCAGGTTGGTGGTCATAACACAGTCACCGGCAGCGTAGATATCCGGGTCACTGGTCTGGCAGTGATCGTTGATGATAATGGCTTTGTCCACTTCCAGCCCTGCATCCACAGCCAGCTGTACGCACGGACGTACCCCTACAGCAACCAGCACCAGCTGTGCGTCCACGGTACCTTTATCGGTCTGTACGCCGGACACTTTGCCTTCTTCGTTGACCAAGATTTTTTCCACTTTGGTGTTCAGCATGAAGTTCAGATCTTCGCCTTCCAGATAGTTCTGGAACACAGCGCCCATTTCAGCGTCCAGCACCTGCGGGAAGATGGAGCCCTGCATTTCGATGATGGTGACATCCAGTCCCCAGTTGGCGAATGCTTCCGCACATTCCATACCGATCAGGCCGGCCCCGATGACAACAGCGCTTTCCACGCCTTCGGTTTTGATGTAGTTCTGCATATCAACAGCGTCTTTTGGTGTTTTCATACCAAACACGCCGGTCGCGTTGATGTTTTCCATTGGCGGCTTAAAGTTTTCTGCGCCGGTAGCGATGACCAGTTTGTCATAAGGCAGAATTTTTACTTCGCCGGTTTTTACTTCTTTCACTTCAACGGTTTTGTCTGCCCGGTTGATTCTGGTGGCTTCCCAGCCCAGTAATGTATCGATATCTTTGGTTGCTTTCATGAATTCCGGGGTGCGGACAGCATCCCAGGATGTGGTCATCAGGTCGTTCAGATCTTTTACAGTTGCGCCCAGATAATATGGCAGACCGCATCCGCCATAAGAGATCCATTCCCCTTTTTCGATCAGGGTTACCTGTGCATCCGGATTGCATCTTTTTGCTCTTGCGGCTGCTTTAGGACCGGCAGCGACACCGCCGATCACGACGATTTTCAAATCGCTCATGTGAGATCATCTCCTTAAAAATTTATACCGGAACCGGTAAATGACAGATTAGTGTGAAACTAATTGAACTAATCTGATTATACCGCGAACAAACAAAGAAAACAATGGGAATTCCCTATGCTTTGTAATGAATTATTTTAATCAAAGACCCCTGCGGAACTAATAAGAGTTTTCACATAAAGCAGACAGCCGCCATGGAGGTGTATCGCGTTTCACGATACACCCCCTGATAGGGAATTACTGCGGATTTCTGCTGAAATCGGCAAAGCTGAAAGAAATTTTTTACAGCCGGATGCAACAAAACCGTATTAGGCAGCGTCTAATGGGATGACAGACCGTTAAATGGAAATTCCGAACACATAAAAAATGGAGGCTGAGAAAAATGAGACACAAAAAATGGATCGGTATGTTACTGGGTATGGCCGTGCTGGCCCTGGCAGGCTGCGGCAATGCAGCGGAGAAGGCGACGGATGTAATGCCGCTGGAGCCCGTTTATGCGGCGGAGGCCAGCGATCAGATGCCCGATGGCAGCTATGCCGTGGCTTTTCAGACAACGGACCTGCAGCAGACGGCGGACGGCTATGCGCTGACCATGGAATTTTATGATTACGACCGTTATGCGGAAGATGATATTCTGAATCTGCAGGAAGGCGACACCATTCAGGTGCAGAAAGAAACCGTAAAGGTGAAAACGGTGGAGCTGGAACAGAATGAGGCCGGTGCAGTCACCTATGCTGTTATCAACGGCGGCATAGAGGAAGGCGGCTTTGAACTGACCACAGATGATATCTGGGGTGGGTATCGCACGGTAACGATGGATGACTACCCGCTGTATTATTCTATCGGTAGCGCTACACTGCCCATCTCCAGGGATATGACCCTGCAGGACTGCTCCGATTACGAGACACTGCCCGACGGCATTGTGACCACCTATGCCGATCTGCCAGATAGTATCACGGAAAATGCCAACGATAACTGGAATATGACCGGCACGGAGATCACCGTGCGGGATGGCCAGATCGTACAGATCATCCGCCACTGGACACCGTGAGCGGGCGCGGCAGATGAAGACACTCTGCAGTGCACAGAGATGGGAGCTTCCTCATAGCAGATACAACAGGCAATAGCACCACCCGGGAGGGCTGCCAGAGCAGGAATCGCTGGCAGCCTTTTCTGATGCAGAATTTTTTGTGCAGAAATTCTGTGAAATTTTCACAACTCTGCTGCAACAAACAGAGCTGTAAAAACGTCTATTAAGGTGATACTTTTGTATCGGTATAGAGATCGGTACAGGAGCTGCTGCTGACGGCGTAACCGAAAGAAAAGATTACAAAAAAATTACAAAGTAAAGCAGGAAATCTTGTAGAATGTATCGAATGTAAAACTATTATGCAGCAGTCAGTAAAAAGAAGAGGATGAGACTGATCAAGAAGAGAGGGGTTTGACATGCAGCACAAGAAAAAAATTTTGTCAGGAATTCTTCTGCTGGCCTTTGTTCTGACCATGGTGCTACCGGGCAGTGCATTTGCCGCAAATTTTTCTGATGTACCGAGCAATCACTGGGCTATCCAGCAGATTGACCGTATGAATGCCAGAGGGATTATCGGAGGATATGAGGACGGAACAGCAAGACCAAATAATCCGGTTACCCAGTTTGAAGCGATCACCATGGCCACCAGAATGATGGGCCTGGAGTACAATGAATCCACCAACAAAGGCACTTATGTGCCGTTTCAGTATCCGGACTGGGCGGGTGCCTATGGCGTTGCAGTCGTGGCCTACGAAGCCGGGCTGGTGGATACCAGCGACTTTAAATACAGCGCTGCAGCCAGCCGGGAATGGATCGCCAAGCTGCTGATCAAGATCATGAAAGCGGAAAGCGAAGTCAACAGTGTGGCCAACGAAACGCTGTCCTTTGGGGATGCCAGTTCCATCGGCAGCAATTATCTGAACTATGTGAAGCTGGCTTACGACAAAGGGCTGATCGGCGGTTACACCGACGGTACCTTTAAGCCAAAAAATACCGTAACCAGAGCGGAACTGGCAGCATTCCTGTGCCGGGTGGAAGACAAGCTGAATGCGAACCTGGACAATGTGGTCAAAGGCAAGGTGACAGCAGTCAGCGGCGTCAATGTGTCCATCGCCGGTACCGACGGCAAAACCTACAGCCTGTACGCCACCACCAACAGTGTGCTGTACAACAAAAGCTGCCAGAAGATCGGCGTGACCGGTCTGGCCGTGGGCGATTCGGTGTATGCTGTTTATAAAAACAGTCTGCTGAACTATCTGGAAGTCCGCACCGAAGAATACAGCAACATCAGCCAGACCGTGGTGACTAACCTGAACGGCTCCATTGAATCCATTATTTCCGCTAAAAACGCTATTGTGGTGCGCGATGAGAATGGCGAACTGCAGACCGTTGTGGTGGATAAAAGCACCAAGATCAATAAAGAAAACAGCACCATTGCGCTGTCCTTCTCCGATCTGCTGGTGGATATGACGGTGCGGCTCTCTGTGGATAAAGATGACCAGACAGCCAGCCAGATCATCATTGAGGAAACAACCGACGGTCAGAAAGCGGGCACCATCTACAATGTGGATGTGTACAGCAGCCTGATCACCATGAACGAAACTACCGGGTTAAAAACCTATCGGATGTCCAAAAATATTGATGTCAGCATCTCCGGTATGCTGACCGCAACGCCAAGCAGCCTGAAAGAAGGCGACCAGGCCACCTACACCATCTCCGGCGGCGTGATGACGGCCATCGCAGTGGGCGGCAGCAGCGACAATTACGGCGGCAATGCCAAAGTAAAATCCATTGATACCACCAACCGGATCATCAACTATGTTACCACCGGGGATGAACTGAAAGCGGCCTACTACGCCAGCGGGCTGGCTGTGAAATTCAAAAATGGGGAAAGCGGCACCATCAGCGATCTGCAGGTAGGCGACAGCATCAACATTACAGTAAGCAATAACCAGATCACTGCTTTGACTGTGACCAGCCGCAATATGACCGAGGGTGCGCTGAAAGGCACCATATATTCGGTGAATGCGACGGATGACTACATTATCATCACGACCAGCAGCGGCAGCAAAGAAACCTATGACCTGGCCGATAATGTAAAAGTGACCCTGTACGGCGACAGCGCATCGCTGAGCCGCCTGACCAAAGGTATGAAAGTGGAACTGACCATGCAGAACAACAAAGTTACCCGCATCAAAGCCAATGACATGGTGGAAGGTGTGGTAAAAGCGGTCAACAGCAGTGCCAAAACCATTCAGGTCAGCACCGATGGCGGCACAGAAATTTACGATGTATCCAGCAGTGTGACCGTTTACTTCTACCGGACGACCAGCTCCCGCCTGACGTCGGTCAGCGTGGGCGATACGGTCAGCATGAAGGTCGTGAGTGATGAGGTCACCGAAATCAAAGTCAATGAACAGGTCAATATGACCGTCACCGATGTTTACTCCAGTGGCAACTGGATCCGTCTGCAGGATGAAAACGGCAACAGGGTGAGCGCTTACCTGGATGATGTGGAACTGATTGTGGAAGGCGTTCACAGCTCCTATACCAGCGATATCAGCATTGGCGACGAAGTTGTGGCTACTTTTGCCGGCAGCACCCTGACGAAACTGGAGGTATCCGCAGGCGTGAGCAAAGGGGAAGTCACCAAAGTGAATACTTCCACCAATACCTTAACCATCAAAACTTTTGGTAACGATACCAGAACGTTACAGTGCAGCAGCGTTCGCGTGATCAAAAACGGGGCTACCTACAGCAGCCTGAGCGCTATCACGGTGGGAGACCGCATTGTGGTAAATTCGCTTTCCGGCAGCAGTAAGGAGATCACCATCATGAGCAGCAAAACCGGTGATGTGCGCTATGCCACCAGCGGGTTGATCCAGTTCTTATCGGATGACAATGGTTATTCCTACAAAACGGTAAACGGCTGCTATTGCCATTATAAGAACTCGACCTCTCAGTTCACGCTGGATAACCTGACCAGAAACGACAATATCACCATTTACTTTACCGATCGCAACACGGTGTACGAAGTTGTGAAAAACTAAAATGAAAATCCTGTGAGAGCAGGTCATGCAAGAACAGCAAAAAGAGAGACAGTTGGCTTTGGCCGGCTGTCTCTCTTTTTACTGTCTGTTCTGTTGCTGTTTCTGCTGCGATTTGTGTTTCTGTTTCTCTGTGCCGCTCTGGCGGACCCTACATCCGTGCATTGCTGCGCTGACGCAGCAGCTGGGCCAGCTTGGCCTTCTCATCCGGATTGTTGGATACATAATCATAATGCTCCGCCACCAGCTCGGTCAGCTGCTCCGGCGTGATTTTCATGCTTCTGGCCAGATAAACCAGATCGTCAATGATCTCGCTCATGCGGATCAGGCCCAGTTCCCGCAGGCGCTCGTGAAACCGGCTGGAGACAAAGGTGCCTTTTGCTGGTGTGGTCACCACATAGCCTTCTCGTTCCAGTTCGGTGTAGGCTCTGCGTGTGGTGATGATACTTACTCCCAGATCCCGGGCCAGTGCGCGTACCGATGGCAGAGGATACTCTTCCGGCAGTGCGCCGCTGACGATGAGCTGTTTGAGTTGTGTGGCGATCTGTTCATATAAGGCAACGCCGGAAGCGGTGTTGATTTCTATCTGCATGAAAAGCACATCCTTTACTGTATCTATCTGTTAAGATAACAGTAAACTGAAATATATTTTTTGTCAAGTGCAAATTGCCTATTGACACAACTGTGTATATATAATATAATAACATGCATAAACAGAGATGCACAAAAACGACCCATCCAGTCCGATACAAGAAAGGGTGAGAGGGATGGACGAACAGGCAAGAAAAATCCGGCAGGAAATTTTAAAAGAACAGAGAGCCCGCATTACAGAGCAGCAGGCAGCGCAGAGACAGGAACGGCAGCAGCGCATCCAGCTCCGCCAGGAAGAACTGCAGAACCGGCGGCTGGCGCGGCAGAAGGCCAGAGCTGCCCAGATGCAACAGATCATAGTTCTGTTGCAGAGAAAAGATCTGTTTTAGCTGCGCGTGTATTATGAAACAAACCTGTAAAACAGAGATAGAACAATGGAACAATCAAATGGATCACAATGAAAGGAAGGATGCTTATGTTCCGACCAGGTCCTGATGTGGTGTACTGCCCCATCTGCGGTGCACCGTTAGAATATACCGCCATCGATCAGTTTAGCGTGCCGGTTGGCTACAGCGTGCAGTGTACCGCATGCTGCCGATACAGTGATATCTGGGTGAATGGTCTGCGGGAGGTGCAGTGCGGCAGCTGGTTCAGTCCCGATTATGAGTCGGACTACGGCACCATGGACCGCAAAGAGAAATGGCAGGCCGGCTATGTGGAGGCCATGCTGAATATCCGTCTGCTGTGGGAGCAAGTAAAACATAAAAT
>CAMFFG010000060.1 GCA_945949655.1 uncultured Peptococcaceae bacterium | reverse complement strand
CAGCCAGCAGCACACCCTGCCAGTCGATCTGCATTCCCTGCACGCCCACATGCACCAGTACTGTTTTTGCAATAGAGTAAGCAGCATAAAAAATCAGACCGACTACTACCGGTCGAATTCCGATGGTCAGCCGTTTCCATAGCTTTCCGCCTTTTTCTGTTTGTAAAGCTTTTGTCACCAGCATAACCAGAAAAAACGCAGGCAGCATCAGGCCCACCGTAGAGAATACCGCGCCGATCACACCTCCCATTTTAAACCCAACATAAGTTGCAACATTGATACCCAGCGGCCCCGGCGTGCTCTCTGAAACAGCAATAATATTGACAAATTCCTGAGCAGTCATCCAACCACGATTGATAACTTCGCCCTGAATAAAGGGCAAAATTCCATAACCGCCACCGAAGCAAAACAAACCGATCATTGCAAACACCAGCATCATTTCCAAATATAAACTCATTGCTTGTCACGCTCCCCCCTCTGATCTGGTTAAAAACCAGCCAGCCAACGCACCGCCCAGGATCAGTAGAATCGGATGCACAGCGCAGATTGCCAGAACCAGTGCAATCAGGACCAGCACCATCTGTTGCGGATTTTTCAAACAAGGTTTTCCCATTTTTACGGCTGCTGCTGCGATCATTCCGACTACAGCGGCCCGAACCCACTGAAAAGCCCCAACCACATGAGGATTATCACTATAGCAAAGAAACAAATTAGCGAAAAAAACAATAATCAGAAAAGAAGGTAACGCCACACCCAGGGCACAGATCACTGCACCAATCTTTCCTTTCAGACGAAACCCGACCGAGGTAGCCGCATTGACCGCCATCATTCCGGGCAGAGACTGCGCAATGACCAATATTTCTGATAATGCATCCTCTTCGATCAAATGCTGTTTCTCACTGATCTCATGCTGAATAATTGGAATCATCACATAGCCGCCGCCAAAAGTAAACGCACCGATCCGAAAAAAAGTCCAGAACAGATTCCACAATTCTCCCATATATTTATCCTCCGTTATTCTCTTGAACTTACGCAGAAAAAAAACGACTGGTTTCCCAATCGTTTTTTCATAAGACCCCACACAGCCGTAATATCCAGCGTTTTGAACCTGCATATGCAGGTGGGTATCCTCCTGCTGTGTTCAACGTTCCGCTTAAGCATAAGCGGCATCAGATCCGACAGCAGAGCACGGATTCCCATATAAAAGGTGTTGGTCAAAAACATACCAGACATATACGCACCTAGCAGGGAGGTTTTCACCTGTGTTTATGATAGCATATCCCGCTTTGGATTGCAATATACTTGATAAATTTTTCTTTTGAGAAAATGTGCTAGCATCGGGACACAATTTTTCCTTTATATTTTAGCAAAAGTTTAGCAAAAGAAAAATCGGACAGTCCAACTGATCGCTGACAAAAAATAATGCCACCGATCCTAACCGATGGCACCTGTCCGTATAAAATAAAAATGCGGGCGAGAGGACTTGAACCTCCACGAGATTGCTCCCACTAGAACCTGAATCTAGCGCGTCTGCCAATTCCGCCACGCCCGCTTGTCGCTGACGACTTTGTTATAATAACATGTTTTTGCATTGTCGTCAACCCTTTTTTTCATCTTTTTTAAATTTTTCTGCCGGATCCCCAGCCGGACAGCTGTCTGAGCCGCCTACATGGTGTGCAGTAGCTGGGTAATACAGTTCATAAACCGCCGGCTGCTAAAAATATTTTCTGCCGCAGTTTCGTACAGTTCCTCCCACTGGGCCTTGCGCAGACCGGTTTTGTGATAAAACAGCTCGGCACCCAGCTGTTTTGTGCCCTCGATCTGATACAGACTGGAGAAATACTGGCCCAGCTCCCGGGTGGAATGATAAACATGCATCATGGCATAGGCATCCCGATCCAGCTGGAATGAAAAATTAAACAGGCTCTCCATGCGGCGCAGCAGTGCCTCCCGTTCCTCCCCGGTGGCCTTGCCCGCCTGCTCGCTCAGCTCCAGCAGCTCGTACATGGGCTTTAAATAATTGTGATACCGCACAAAATCGTTGCCGCCCACATATTCGATCAGCTCCGGCAGGGACAGCCCCAAAGGCACAATGATGCCCTTCTCCTGATTGGTAAAGGACATGAAGGCGGTGGGCAGAAACACATAGTGCAGATACCCGGTCAGCGCATCCAGCGAGGCAAAATGGATCACGTCCTCGATCAGTTTGCGGCGGCCAAAGCTGTTGTAAATGATACCGTGAAAAAACACAGAGGTATCTGTAATCTGCTCCTGATTAAAAGTTTCCGCCAGCTTGCGGCTGCGGATGAGATTTTCCCAATAATAACTGTTATGATATTTCGGATGCATAGGATCACCTTCCAGCAGTTGTGTTATAGCTTATTATAGCACATTTATTGACAAAGATATTATTTCATTTTATAATTTTTAGATAAGCTATGATTTTCTTTGCCTGATGGCATAGATATACCGTGAGAAATAAAAAAATTTCGATATAAGGAGTTCTGACAATGATGGAACAGACAAAAAAACGTATTTTAACTGGGGACCGCCCTACCGGCAAACTGCATATCGGTCATTATGTGGGCAGTCTGCAGAACCGTGTCAAGCTGCAGGATGAATATGAAAGCTTTATTCTGATCGCCGACATCCAGGCCCTGACCACCCACTTTGAACGGCCACAGCTGATCCACGACAGCATTTACGAGGTAGCCATCGACAACCTCTCCGTTGGCCTGGACCCCAACAAGATCACCATGGTGCAGCAGTCCCATGTGCCGGCTATCGCCGAACTGACCCAGTACTATTCGCTGCTGGTCAGCGTGAACACCCTGCGCCACAAACCGACCATCAAAACCGAAGCGGCCCAGTACGGCTATGATGACCTGACCTACGGCTTTTTAGGCTATCCGGTCAGCCAGTCGGCCGATATCACCTTCTGCAACGCCGATCTGGTGCCAGTAGGCGAAGACCAGCTGCCTCACATGGAGCTGACCCGCAAGCTGGTGCGCCGCTTTAACGAAATGTATGCGCCGGTATTAAAAGAACCGCAGCACATGCTGAGCAGCTGTTCCCGCCTGATGGGGCTGGACGGCAACGCCAAAATGGGCAAAAGCCTAGGCAACGCCATCTATCTGTCTGACCCGGCCGAAGAAGTCACCCGCAAAGTAAAACCCGCCGTGACCGACCCGTCCCGCATCAAAGCCAGCGACCCGGGCCATCCGGAAGTATGCGTGGTAAACAAATACCACCAGACCTTCACCCCCGGTGAATACGAAAACATCTGCGACATGTGCCGCAAAGGCGCCATCGGTTGCGTAGCCTGCAAAAAAATGCTGGCGGAAAGCCTGAACAGCCTGCTGGATCCGTTCCGTCAGAGACGGGCCTACTACGAAGCCCACCGCGACGAAGTAAAAGATATCATCGCCACCGGCACCGCCAAAGCCTGTGAGATCGGCAACGAGACCGTGCGCAAAGTAAAAGACGCCATGTTCCTGACCGTATAACCCTGCCGGGCAGCCTACAGCAGCAAGGCAGGCCAATGCAAAAACAGCCTTTTTCCAGTGTATCCGCCAAAGGATGCCGCCGGAAAAAGGCTGTTCTGTTTTGAGAACACGCTGTCTCTTTCTGCTGTTCTGTCTGTTTTCTTTTCTGCCCATCTGCCCTTTGCTGCCCGCTACTGTGCTGCCTTCACCTGCGTCAGCAGAAAATCCAGCAGCTGGCGGTTGGTCTCGTTGTTGATGGCCTCCTCCTCGTTCTGATACAGCATCTGCAGACCCTGGGCACATTCGCCGCAGATATCCACCCCAATCAGCCGTCGGCTCTGCAGAACGGGCCCCATCAGCTGCTCCAGCGCAGGCAGCGATAATCCGCCCTGGCTCCAGCTGGTGCGGGCAAAATGACGGTTCAGCACATCCTTATCCAGCGAGATATACACCGGCAGCGTATCCTGCTGTAACCGCTGTATCGTCCGGGTGGTGTCGATATGCTGCAACTGCTGCAGACTGACACAGACCAGCCGACTGCGGTAGGACGCCTCTATCACAGAAAACGCCTGCGCATCGGGCCCAACGATCCACACCTTCTGCAGATAGCCATTGGTATCCAGCGCCCGCTTCACCCACGAACCGCAGGATAACAGCCCGGGAAACAGCGGTGGCTGCATGTCGCTGTGATAATCAAACACCACCAGATGAAAGGGTGTCTGTATCTTTTCCAGCCAGAATTCACTGATATAGTGATAATTGCCCGAATCCATAAAATGAATGCCTTCCGGGCCAAAAGGCGCGATCCGCCGCCTTAACTCGTCGGCCGCCTCCGGCGCGCAATAGCAGTTTACCCCGGCCAGATCGGTGCAGTCGATCCAGTGAAACCGCCGGTGCCGGTAAAAATCCTCCTGCCGGTAAATATCCGACATATTCAGGATCACAATCTCCTGCTGCATAACATACCGCTCCTTTCCTGCCGTACTATCTGTTTATTTCTGTATTTGCCGCGTTTTATCCTGTCGTTCTGTCTCTGCCGGAATGGTATCCTGCCGGCGCACAGCAAAAACAGCCTGCTTCCACCGAAACAGACTGTCCTGATCGCCTATTCAAAATGCTGTACCGGCACCGACCGGTAATACGCGCCGGGCTGCGGCGTGACATGCCGGTACTGAAACAGCTCGCTGACTGTCACCAGCTGATATCCCCGCTGCTGCAGCGCAGGCACCAGCTCTGCCACCGCCTCCGCGGTAGGCTCGTAAATATCGTGCATCAGTACAATGTCGCCATCCTGCACACAGTTCAGAATATGATCCACGACCTTCTGTTTATCCTTTACCTTCCAGTCGTAAGGATCCACCGACCAGCCAATGATCGGTTTGCCTTCGGCTTTTAAGAGTTCCTGCACCCGGTCGTCCTTGGCACCGTAGGGCACGCGGAACAGCGCCGGCGTGTAGGCATGCTGCTCCTGTAGCGCCGCATCCACCATCCGGATCTGATCCAGCACCTCCTCGTCGGAAACCAGCTTGGTCAGATTTTTATGCCCAAAGCTGTGGCTGCCGATCTCATTGTGATTTTCCAGCACATAGTCAATGGCGGCCTGGTGGGTGGCCACCTGACTGCCCAGCACAAAAAACGTGGCCCGGGCATTGTACTGTTTTAAGGTATCCACAATGGCCCAGGTATGCTTGGATGGGCCATCATCAAAGGTCAGCGCGATCATAGGCCTGTCAGGATCGATCCCGTAGGGGTTTTCCTCTTTCTGCTCCACAGGCTCCGGTTCCGCCATGGTCTCTGCAAGCACACTGGCCGTGGTCGCCGTGCCATCGGCCGAAGCGATCTGCACGCGCTCTGCCGGTTTCACCGCCGTGTGAAACAGCAGGCCTGCCGCCATAGCCATCAGAACCCCGGCGCTGCACAGCATCACAATGGAAGATTTTCTGATATGTTTTTTTCGTGTTGCGCTCTTCTGCTTATTCTGTATTTTCATGATAAAAAGCCCCTCTCTGCCCGTCATTTTCTGCTCCGGCTTTTCGAATCGTCCACTTCGGATCAGGTATCCAGATCACTGCATACATCATACTACTTTTATAAACAAAAAGCTATCGGAATTATCTGCTTTTTTCCGGTAATTACAGCCAGTATCCGCTGTTTTATCCGGCAGGCCCATACCTTTCGCCAATATCAGCCGCATCTATCCGTTTAGACGCAGCAGACCGCCCATTGGTTGTGCAGAAATAAAAAATTTTTCAAATGATCCTGCGCCGGTGTATCGCGTTTCCCGATACACACCGCATCATAACAACAAAAGATGATAAAGTTTTAAAAGCCGCCTTCATCCGCAAATCGCAACGACATCCGCCATCACGTACAGCCGGGTTCCGAAGCCTTCCGACTATGAAACTTCCCGCAGCAGAAATGCCATATATAACGGCAGTGTAAGGATCTGTCCCGTGCGCCCTATATTATAGTCCCCTAATTTGATGGCGCTGTTTACATGATAGCGTTCCGGCTGCTGCAAAATCATTTTTGTGCTTTTTGTGTTGCCAGTGGTCGCTTTTACTTCCACCAGCGTACACTCGCCTTTATATCGAATCACAAAATCAACTTCCAGACCGGAATCTTTATGAAAATAATATAGCTTGCGCCCCATTTTTGCAAATATGTCCGCAACCAGATTTTCAAAAATCGCACCTTTGTAGCCTTGCAGATTTCCCTGCAGAATATCGTACTGGGTGCCATCCTCCAGCATGCCTACAAAAAGACCGCAATCCCGCATATAGACTTTAAACACAGTTGCCTCTGCATTTCCATCCAACGGTAGTTCTGTAATGGATAGATTATAGCAGCGGGATATAATCCCAGCGTCTTCAGTCCACTGTAGGCTGCCGGCGTATTGCGATGCGGTGGAGCCTTTTTTTATAACAGAATACTGGAATTTTTTATTTTCCTTACTTAACTGTTTGGGGATAGACTGAAAACACTCCCGGATTCTGGATTTATCGTTTCGCTCTGCATACTTCACCATATCGTCCTCATAGGAGCGGACAATATCTCTCTGCATTTGGAGTACTTCGTCCATCTGCCGGCTGTTTATAAAGGTCTGCACCACATCCGGCATACCACCAACCACCGTATACTGCAGCAAAAGCTGCTTCATACGATGGTGCAATGCTTCCGGCACGGGCATTTCCTGCAGTAAATGCTGCTCCAGAAGTGTAATGATATCCTCCGAAATGCCGTTTGCCCACAGGAATTCCTCAAAATCCAGCGGGTACATCTCTATGACCGTTTCAGAGCCTACCGGGATCGATCTGGGCTCTTTCCCATACCCTTTTACACCCAAAAGAGAACCGGTGCCAATTACATCAAAACGGCCATCGATTCTAAAAAATTTAAGTGCAGTTCGCGCTTCCGGACATTCCTGAATCTCATCCAGAATCAAAACCGTTTCGCCTGCTTCAAAAATAGCCTCTTTCCCCAGTAAAGCAGATAACAGCATAATAATATGATCCACTTCCAAGGAACCTGCAAACACGGACACATAATCTGGATTTTCAAAGAAATTCAGATATACAACATGTTTATAATTCTTTTTTGCAAAATCTAGTACAGAATAGGTTTTTCCGCATTGTCTGCATCCTTTTATCAGCAATGGTTTGTGCGCCGGCGTCTGTTTCCACTCGATCAGTTTTTGCTCAATTTTACGTTTCAGCATGAAAAATGCCCCCTTTGACTATAGTATATCCAATATGCATAACTTTTTAAAGGGACTTTTC
>CAMFFG010000059.1 GCA_945949655.1 uncultured Peptococcaceae bacterium | reverse complement strand
CCGCATCACATCCATATCGTACGTGATGCCAAAATCACCGCGAATCTTGTTGCGCTCAATATCGCCGGCATACACACAGATGATGATCTCCACTTTATCTTTCAAGCTGTGTAAAAGCTTGATCTTGGCATCTTCATCAAAGCCGGGCAGCACCCGTTTGGCATGATAATCGCCCAGCAGCTTGCCGCCAAATTCCAGATAAAGCTTATCATAGTGATTGACCCGTTCCAGAATGTATTTGGACTGTTCCTCCAGATACTTTTTTGCATCAAACCCCACTTGCATCGTTCTCTTCAGACTCCCTCCATCGGTGATTCAAAAGACCTTTTCGTTTCAGAATTTTCACCATTATCATTTTATTATAACAAGGATTCTGTCAAAAAAAAAGTGCACAAGCGCGTTTTCGTAAATTATTTGTAAAAAAACAGATGGATCCGCACGGACCCACCTGCCATTGTGTTTATTCTTCGTCAAACAAATCTTCTACGGCCTCTTTCATTTTGCCGAAGAAGCCTTTATTTTTTTTATTTTCTTCGTTTTTTTCCTCTTTTTTTTTCCCATCATCGGCGCTTTTTGTTTGCGCCGTTTCCGGCTCCGGGTCGCTGGCCTTGAAGGTTACCGCCAGCTTCTGCAGCAGATCACGCTGCTCGTTGGTCAGATTCTTCGGCGTCACCACCTTGATGGTCACATACTGATCGCCTTTTCCGTAGCCCTTGATATTCTTGACGCCTTTGCCTTTCATGCGGAACTTGGCGCCACTCTGCACTCCGGCCGGAACGGTCAGGGTCACCTTGCCTTCCAGAGTCTGCACCTGAATATCGGCACCTAAGGCTGCCTCGGCAATGTTGATTTCCTGTTGCATGTAAATATCGTCTTCATTACGGACAAAAATCGGATGACGGCGCACATTGATATAGATATACAGATCACCGTTTGGACCGCCTTGTTCGCCAGGTTCGCCCTCTCCGCTCATGCGCAGGCGGGAACCCACATCCACACCGGCTGGTACTTTGATCTCAATTTTTTTGTTGACCCGTTTTTTCCCTTTGCCGTTACATTCCGGGCAGGGATCCTTGATGACAGTGCCTTTGCCGCCGCATTCGGGGCATACTTTGGCCGTCTGGATCTGTCCGAAAGGTGTCTTCTGCATGGTGAAGATCTGACCGGTGCCATTACATCTGCTGCAGGTGGTGGGGCTGGTGCCCGGTTTTGCACCAGTACCGTGACAGGTACCGCAGTTTTCCCATTTGGGCAGTGTGATGGTTTTTTCGGTCCCAAACACAGCTTCCTCAAAATCAATGGTCAGATCGTACCGCAGATCAGCCCCTTTGCGCGGCCCTCTCTGCTGCTGACAGCCGAATCCGCTGCCACCAAAGAACATATCAAAAATATCGTTCATGCCGCCAAAATCCTGGCCGCCGCCAAATCCGCCAAAGCCACCGGCTCCGCCGAACCCTCCGGCTGGACCATCAGGCCCGAAACGGTCATACTGCTCCCGTTTGCTGGCATCCGACAAAGTTTCATAAGCTTCGTTGATTTCTTTAAATTTTTCTTCTGCTTCTTTATCACCCGGATTTACATCGGGATGATATTTTCTGGCCAGTTTCCGGTAGGCTTTTTTCAGTTCGTCCTCGCTGGCCGTTTTTTCTACACCCAGCACTTCATAATAATCGCGCTTTGCCACTGCTGGTCCTCCTCTTTCCTTCTGCGCAGAAAAGCGCATTCAAAACAATTCTGCTGCCATGCAGAGCCAGAACCTGCGCTGCCGGCACTGTACAAACAGCAATTCCGGCAGCGCCTGCCTGGTTCTCCCTGTGCAGATGTTTCATTGCGCTTTTGCCTGGCAGTATTTCATCTTCTGCCTGTGATTCATTTTGTGTGATGCAGCTTATACTTCTTTATATTCTGCATCGTATACGCCGTCTTCATGAGGAGCAGCCTGCCCTGCATCGCCGCCCTGAGCGCCCTGCTGGGCCTGTTGTGCAGCCTGTGCAGCAGCATACATTTTTTCAGTCATTTTATACAGAACATCCTGCAGTGCTTCTGTTTTGGCTTTGATTTCAGCTGTGTCATTGCCTTCCAGTGCTTTTTTCAGTTCGTCTTTTGCTTTATTGATATCAGCAACTTCAGCAGCATCTGCTTTATCACCCATATCTTTCAGTGTTTTTTCTACCTGGAATACCATAGCATCAGCATTGTTGCGGATATCTACTTCTTCTTTCCGTTTTTTATCAGCTTCTGCGTTCATTTCAGCATCTTTGATCATCTTGTCAATTTCTTCATCGGACAGACCGCTGTTGGATTTGATGGTGATCCGCTGTTCTTTG
Source organism: uncultured Peptococcaceae bacterium (assembly GCA_945949655.1). Taxonomy (GTDB): domain Bacteria; phylum Bacillota; class Peptococcia; order Peptococcales; family Peptococcaceae; genus UBA7185. Next base: position 4,947 of record CAMFFG010000059.1, on the reverse strand, counting down.
CCAGTGCCCAGATCTTTGGCCGATACATTTACGATACCGTTGGCATCGATGTCGAATTTTACTTCGATCTGAGGAATTCCACGTGGAGCTGGTGGGATATCCATCAGAGTGAAGCGGCCCAATGTTTTGTTGTACTGTGCCATTTCACGTTCGCCCTGCAGTACATGAATGTCGGTGGATGTCTGGTTATCTGCCGCTGTGGTAAAGATCTGCTGGCGGGATACTGGAATAGTCGTATTCCGTTCTACGATTTTTGTAAATACGCCGCCCAGTGTTTCAATCCCTAAGGACAGTGGTGTTACATCCAGCAGAACCACGTCTTTTACTTCGCCGGCCAGTACACCGCCCTGGATAGCAGCACCGATGGCTACGCATTCATCCGGGTTGATGCCTTTGAACGGTTCTTTGCCCAGCAGATTGCGGATAGCATCCTGTACAGCTGGAATACGGCTGGAACCACCAACCAGAATTACTTTATCGATATCGCTGGCAGATAAGCCGGCATCTTTTAAGGCCTGACGGGTCGGGCCCATGGTTTTTTCCACCAGATCCGCAGTCATTTCATTGAATTTGGCTCTGGTCAAGGTTAAGTCCAGATGCTGCGGACCGTTTTCGTTCATGGTGATAAACGGCAGATTGATGTTGGAGCTGGTTACATTGGACAGTTCGATTTTTGCTTTTTCTGCCGATTCTTTCAGACGCTGCATAGCAGTTTTATCGTTGGACAGATCAATACCGGTCTGTTTTTTGAATTCTACCAGCATCCAGTCAATGATTTTTTCATCAAAGTCATCGCCGCCTAAACGGTTGTTCCCGCTGGTTGCTTTTACTTCAAAGATACCATCGCCTAATTCCAGAATGGAAACATCGAAGGTACCGCCGCCCAGGTCAAATACCAGTACAGTCTGATCTTCGCCTTTATCCATGCCGTAGGCCAGCGAAGCAGCGGTCGGTTCGTTGATGATACGCAGTACATTTAAGCCTGCAATTTTACCGGCATCTTTGGTAGCCTGACGCTGGCTGTCTGTAAAGTAGGCTGGTACGGTAATAACAGCTTCGGTAACAGGTTCACCCAGATAAGCTTCTGCATCGGCTTTCAGTTTCTGCAGGATCATAGCGGAAATTTCCTGCGGTGTATACGCAGTCCCTGCCACAGTTACTTTATAGTCGGTACCCATATGACGTTTGATCGAAATAACCGTATTTTCCGGATTGGTGATGGCCTGACGTTTTGCCACCTGACCTACCAGACGTTCCCCGGTTTTAGAAATCCCCAGCACAGACGGTGTGGTACGGTTCCCTTCACTGTTTGGAATTACAACGGCTTCGCCGCCTTCCATCACTGCTACGCAAGAGTTTGTTGTCCCTAAGTCAATCCCAATTACTTTTCCCATTTTAAATTCCTCCTAAAATTTTTCAAAACATAGCTTTTTCATATAGTCAATCTGTGTTACTGTATGCCAGTTTTTTATTTTGATACCTTAACCATAGACGGACGGATGACCCGTTCCTTCAGCATGTAGCCAGCCCGCAGTTCTTCCACTACCGTGTCTTCGGGCACGCTGTCGTCTTCCACCTGCATGATGGCTTCATGCAGTTTTGGATCGAAAGGCTGACCCACTGCTTCGATCTTGCTCATGCCGGCCTGTTCCAGCGCCTGCACCATCTGGCGATAGATCATCTCCACACCTTTGATGACATTCTGTACTTCTGGACTGTCGCCCGGCGATTTCAGCGCCAGCTGGAAATTATCCAGCACCGGCAGCAGTTCGCCCATCAGCTTGGCATTGCTGTATTTCAGGAGATCATCTTTTTCCTGCGCGGTGCGCCGTTTATAATTTTCAAAGTCGGCAGCTACCCGCAGAAACCGCTGATTCAGATCGGCCAGCTCTGCCGCCAGCTTTTCGGCATCCTGTTCTTCGGTTTCTTCGGCAGTTTCCGCTTCCGCAGCGGCTTCTGCCTCTTCCGTCAGGTCCTCCTGCGCTTCTGTATTCACTTCCTCATCCAGGTTTTCTTTTTCCTGTTCTGACATGTGATCGTTCACACTCCTTTATCTGCTATCATAACCTGCATTTCAGTCTGTTTCTCAAACTTACTGTGTCGGCTGATATTCTTTTTTCTTCACAATGATGTGAATGCGCAGGATGGCTTCCGCCACCTCACCGGCTGTTTTCAGCCCGTGCAGTTTGACATAAAGCGGATCCACAATGCCTGCGATATATAAATCATCAATGCGGCCCGTATCACAATTGATACTTAAATGGTGATTCTGCTGCAGTTCCTGGGCCTTATGCACATCGCCCAGTTTCTCCAGCGGATTAAATCCCGCATTGGTGATAATCTGCATAAATGGTTTTTTCAGCGCTGCAATGACACAATCGGCACCAAACACGGCCATACCGGACAGCGCATTTTTATTCTGTTCCAGCTGTCGGGCCACTGCCAGCTCCGCAGCGCCGCCGCCGGCCACCAGACCTTTCTGCAGGGCGGACTGTACACTGGAAGCTGCATCTTTGGCGATGCGTTCTTTTTCGCCCACCACCTCACCGGTGGTAGCGCCCACCAGAATGGTGGCCATGTTCTTGCCTCCGCCACCCAGCACCTTGATATGGGCCAGTTTCTCATTTCCCAGAATATGCGTGGCTGCGCCGAACTGTTTCTGCAACTCGTCGGCCGGTTTGCTCAAGCTGATGCGTTTCAGCAGTCTGGCGCCGCAGTGCTCTGCCAGATCCACCAACTCTTTGTGGGGCACCCGGGCCACCAGCACTCCGGCTTCCTCCAGCAGCTCTGCCGCCGCATCATCCACGCCCCGGTCTACAAACACAGCCTGCACACCGGTCTTTATCAGTTTCTGTATGTTGGTCTTAAATTCCTCTTTTAAGACCAGATACTGCTGAAACCCGCTTTCGGTAGACAGCGCGCCATTTTCCAGCGACTCCTGCTCCAGCGCGTCGTCCAGCACCATTACTTTGATGTTACCTTCCAGCTCCAGCGGCATCTGCCGGGTCAGCCGTTCCTTGCTGATCAGCACACCGTTCAGGACTTCGCTTTCTGCGCCCTCCACCGCTTTCACCCGCTGGGAAAAACGGAAGCCGGGATCCAGCAGTTTTTCCTGCCCGATGAGCTGTGCGCCTTCCATGATGAGCCGGGCAATGGCCGCATTCTCTCTGCCGGCCACATAAGCGATGTTATACAGCTGGCCGGTATCCATACTGCCGATCAGGATGGCTTCCTGTTCCATCAGGCGGCAGGCTTCTTTTACACCGTAGCGCAAACCTGTCAGCACCTGTGCCACCGGCACGCCTTTGCTGATCTGCTCCAGCCCGTGGATCACCATCTCGCCGGCCATCAGCGCCGCCGTGGTGGTGCCATCGCCCACTTCTTCCTGCTGGGCGTTGATGGAATGGATCAGCATGCGCGCCACCGGATGATTGACCTCCATCATATTGAGGATGGTCACGCCATCATTGGTGATCACCACATTGCTGAACTGATCCACCAGCATGGTATCCAGCCCTTTGGGCCCGATGGTGCTCTCTACCGCTGCCATCACAGCCCGCACCGCATTGGCGTTGTTCTCTAATAAATCAAATTTCTGTTCCCGCTGTTCGTTCATGGAATTCCTCCGCTATTCGTTTTCTTTGTAAGCTTCCTCCAGCGTTTCTGCCATGGTATTCAACATGGCCACCGCTGTGGCGTAATCCATTCTGGTAGGACCGATCAGCCCTACTTTCCCAACGGTTTCTCCTTTTACCTTATAGTTTGCCACAATCACGCTGCAATCTTTCACTTCATCCAGCCCGGTCTCGGCGCCGATTTTTACCGTAATGCCGGTTTCATTGTCGGCTTCCATCAATTGGGTCAGCACATCCTTCTGGTTTAGCGACTGCAGCAGACTTTTTACCTTGTTGACATCCTTAAATTCCGGCTGGGACAGCATATTCAGACCACCATCCAGATATATCTTCTGATCGGTATCCTGGATGTTCAGAATAGAGGACAGCATATCCAGTGCACAGTCTACAACCTGCCGCTGGCGGGTCAGGTTCTGAAAAATATTTTCCAGAATATTGCGCTGCCAGTCGTCCACCTTTAAGCCTTTCAGATTCTGATTGATCATCATCGAGACCAGCTCCAGATCCTCCTTGGTCATGGTTTTCGGGATCTCCAGAAAACGATTTTCAATTTTATCGTTTTCCATAATAATGACCATCAGCGCTTTGCCCGGTTCCACCAGCAAAAGCTGTAACAGCTGCAGGGTAGACCCTTTGCGTCCGTCCAGCATCATCACCGTGGTACAATTGGTGACCTCCGCCAGCATTTTCATGGAATCCCGCAGCACATCACCTACCTGCTGCTGTTTATCCTGCATGGCCTGTTGAATCAGCTTTTTGGCTTCCTCCTGAATATCATTCTGCGACATCAGATAATCTACGTAATAGCGATACCCTGCATCGGAAGGAACCCGTCCCGCCGATGTGTGCGGCTGCTCGATCAGTCCCATTTCCTCCAGATCCGCCATTTCGTTGCGGATGGTGGCCGAACTGACGCCCAGATTGTATTTTTTGGAGATGGTTCTGGAACCTACCGGCTCAGCAGTCTCGATATAATCCAGTACGACCGCCTCCAAAATTTTTTGTTTCCGGCTGTCCATTTCCATGTTCTCCACCTCTTCCTGTCTCTCAGTTTGTTAGCACTCTATCATGTCGAGTGCTAACAATATAAATATAGTACGATTTGCGTATAAAGTCAATGGATTTTTGCAAAAAATTTTTAAGAAGTGTGTTAAGAAAATATGGAGAAGCTGTTTTTCTCCTAAAAACAAAAAAGAACCTCTTTTTTCATTTTGGTGCATGAAAGCAGAGGTTCCTATAATTTAGATATCTTTTTTACAATTTGGACAGCTCTGCTCAAACCATACAATCAAATGATTACAGCTTGGACATG
>CAMFFG010000058.1 GCA_945949655.1 uncultured Peptococcaceae bacterium | reverse complement strand
ATATATGGGGGGATGAGGATGAACAGTTTGGCCAGAAACAAATATCTGCGGCTTTTAGTGGCGCTGTTGCTGCTGACTGGCTTGCTGATAGCAGGCTGCACGGCGGCAGGGGATTCTGCTCAGAATGGTACGGATATAACTGAAAGCGCTGTGCTGGCGGAGGATGGCTATTATACTGCGCCGCAGGAGGTGGCTGATTATCTGCATACGTATGGGCATCTGCCCGATAATTTTATCACCAAAAAAGAGGCAAAAGCACTGGGCTGGGACAGCCAGGCCGGCAATCTGGATGAAGTGGCGCCAGGCATGAGTATCGGCGGCGATGTGTTTGGCAACCGGGAAGGATTGCTGCCAGTGCAAAAAGGACGCACCTACTATGAGTGTGATGTCAATTATACAGGCGGCTATCGAGACGGTGAACGGCTGATCTATTCGGACGATGGGCTGATCTATTATACTGCGGATCATTATAAGAGTTTTGAACAGTTATATTAGATGACCGTATGAGGAGTGGGGAGCAATGGAATTAAGGTTAAACGGCGATATTCTGGCCGACCGGCAGCAGCTGCATAAAGAGATTGCCCGACAGCTACAGCTTCCGGAGTATTATGGTGAAAATCTGGACGCACTGTGGGATATCTTAACCGAGTGGAATCAGCCGTTACAGATCATAGTGGAAAAAAGCGACGTTTTAACGCGCCAGTTAGGTGGGTATGGAGAAATGGTGCTGCAGCTGTTTCAGGAGGCGGAAGAGCAAAATAAAGCGCTCTCCGTGGAAATTGAAATATAAAGTCAATGCAAGAAAATCGCAATTGCAAGGAAGCAGGAGGAACGACATCATGTTAACGTATCAGAAGCTGTCATCGGAGCAGGTGGCAGACATTTATCATCAGCATATGCAGCAGGATTTTCCGCCGGCAGAGGTAAAGCCGCTGGCGGTGCTGTATCAGTTGATGGAGCAGGGATTGTATGAGCCCTATGGATGGTTTGATGAAAACGGCAATCTGACAGCCTACACATTTTTTGTAAAAGCGCAGCAGGGCCGTGTATTACTGCTGGATTATTTTGCAGTGTGCGTCCAATATCGCAGCCATGGTTATGGCAGCCAGTGTCTGGCTCAGATGAAGACTATGTGGAGCGGTATAAGCGGGATTCTGGCAGAGGTGGAGGATCCGGACAAAAGCAGTTCGGAGGACGAACGGAACACCCGCGCCCGTCGGGTGGCGTTTTATCAGCGCAATGGATTGCGACCCACCAAGGTGTACTCGGTGCTGTTCGGTGTGCCTTATGTACTGCATTATTTTCCGCTGAATGCAGATTGCAGCGATGAACAGCTGCTGCAGGAGCTGGACGCCATTTATCACACCCTGTTTCCGCAGCCGGTTTATGCAGCGAATGCTCATATCTGGCTGACAGAAAGCGAGGCGCAGTAATTATGGATTCACACATTTTACAGAAGGGCCCGGTGATCGTGCTGCTGGCGCTCTTCTGTACGATTTTGTGGGGAACTGCTTATCCTGCGGTAAAAATCGGTTATGAGCTGTTCGCCATTGATGCTGCCGATGGTTTCGGTAAGCTGCTGTTTGCCGGCCTGCGTTTCACCATGGCTGGTCTGATGACGCTGGCGGTCAGTGTGGTACTGCAGAAAACTCTGGTGATTCCCAAACGGCAGTATTGGGGTGGTATCGCAGTGCTGGGACTGGTGCAGACCACAGGGCAGTATATATTCTTTTATCTGGGGCTGGCCAATACCACTGGGGTGAAAGGTTCCATTCTGTATGCGCTGGCTACATTTTTTGTGGTGATTTTTGCCCACTTTCTGTTTCCCGATGACAAGATGAATCTGCGAAAAATTCTTGGCTGCTGTATCGGTTTTGCCGGTGTGCTATTGATCACCTTTGACGGCACCGGCCTGGGTGGCGGCTTTGCCTGGACCGGGGAAGGCTTTATTATGCTTTCTACGTTGTCGTCTGCACTGGGTTCCATTATCAGCCGCCGGGTCACCCAGGGCCAGGACCCTGTGGTGGTTACCGGATACCAGCTGACGCTGGGTGGTCTGGTACTGATTCTGATGGGTGTTTTAGGGCATGGTCATTTTGCTGCAGTGACAGCAAAAGGCATTGTGCTGCTGATGTATATGGCGTTCCTGTCTGCAGCAGCTTTCACCGGCTGGACTATGCTGTTAAAATATAATCCGGCCAGTAAAATTGCTGTGTATAATTTTCTGATCCCTATTTTTGGGACGACCTTTTCTGTACTGTTCCTGGGTGAATCAATCTTCAACTTGCGCAGTCTGCTGGCGCTGGTGCTGGCCTGTGCCGGGATCTATATTGTCAATAAAACAGCGGAGTCGAAGCACACCAGCAATGGCCAGCAGCACAATCTGTCAGCCAGCTGATATTCCATAAAATATTATATTGCCGCTATAAAAGAACGCTATGCGACAAATCAGGTATTCTATGGCATAATAGGGTAAGTAATAGTAAGCTTGAAACCATTACAGAAAAGCTTATTTAATGAGAGAGAAGAAGCGGATTTTCACCGAGTCCGCTTCTTTTCTTTTTATTGTTTTGCGTTAGCCGGGTATCGTTTCAGTAGGAAAACACAAAAATTCGGGCTAAAACAACAGACCGGGATATGCAGAAAAGCGCTGCCATCTTAGCGATAGCAGCGCTTTTCCAGAATATAAGCAGAATGTAGTAAACTTATATATATATTATTGTGCAGACATTATGCACCGATTACAGCCAGTAAGAATTTGCACAGAGGATATCCAACAAAGCTGTATAACAGTAAGGTAACAACACACATTGGGAAACCAATCTTCAGAATTTCCTGTGTACTGTAAATATCTTTACGCCCGTGCATCATACTGCCGTGTGGAGATGCGGACGGTGTCAGCATAGCTACGAATACCATTAAGACGATACCCATTGCAACTGGAATCGGGTCAATGTTCAGCTGTTGGCAGAAAGCCAGAGCAACAGGCAATAAGGTAACAGCCATTGCGGCATTGTTTGCAAAGTTGGTGATAACCAGAGCTACAGTAAACATCAGCAATACAAACAGCCATTCAGGTCTGCCGCCCAGTACAGGCTGCAGAACTTTTACCAGGAAATTAACAACGCCAGTTTCCGGGTTAGCCAGTGTGTTAGCGCCGTATACAGCTGCGGCGATCATGAAGAAGATACCCCAGTTCATCTGTTTGTAGGCAACTTCTTTGAAGTCCAGTAATGGTTTTCCGTTCCATTTAACAATAACGAAAACCAGAACCCAGAATACAGTTACACCCAGCGTACCCATTGTGGATAACAAGGTACTAATAGGATTACCTTTAATAAAGTTCGGGATTAATAACATAACCAGATAGCAAGGAATCATATACAGATAAGCTTTCTGCTGGAAATTCATCGGAGGCAGCGGCATCTGTACTTCAATCTGTTCCGGGTTAACGGCTTTCAGTTTGCTTACATCCACGCGAAGAACAAACTTCATAGCTAACAGATAAACAGCCATAACCAGAGTGGTCATGATTAAGTCTAACAGCATGTAGGACAAGATCGGAACGTTCATCGGGTTACCCATAGATTCGGTCATAGCAGCGAAAGCACTGATTGGAATCAGCTGTGCGCCCATAAATGGGAAGAACGGCTGGGCCAGTGTAGATACCAGGAACATCCCTACAAAGAAGAATGGCCAGATTTTATCACAGCGTTCAATACCTAGTGTTTTCATTAAGCCCAGTGCAATTGGCCACAGAATAATTAATTCAGTGATTGGGCTAACCAGTGCGGACAGTACAAAGCAGCAGGCATAGAATACAGCCAGGAATACATACGGACGGCCAGCAAAGATTTTTTTTGGTCAGGAACCATTTTGCAATATATTCGGTATCGCCAACTTCCGATACGGCGCCAAATAAAACCATGGCAAACAGGGTTATCAGTACAGTGTCAACCCCAACCGCATTCAGCCATACAGCTTTCATGCCAGCGTAGCCTTCGCCTGCATAACCGGCCATACCAAACATAAACAGACCATATAAGCATGGCCACATAACATCAACCAGGGTCCACAAGTAAATCATACTGATGAATGTACCCACACATTTCATCCCTAACGGGGTGATTGGATCAATCGGTGGCATGAACCAGAAAATTGCTGTGATTGCAAATGCAATCAGGGTGTGAACGTAGTACATCGTGTCTTTGTTTTTCTTTTTCGGGCTACATTCAACTGCGTTGTCATTTTGATTAGACATAATGAACACTCCTTTTTCTTTTGTGATAATTTTCCGAAAAGTCCTGATATGACCCATAAAGCGCAATAAAAGAATAATTGCAGAATATTGTACTGGTTTCATAGGTCATATAAACTTTTTCTATCTGGGATTATCATATAATAAAAATGTGCTTTGCGGAATTTGAAGGTCTTTATATGGGGCTATAGATTAGACCTATGGGCGAAAAAAACAGCTTAACAAAGCTGTTTGTCGATACCATATAAAAAGACGGCTGTGCAGAATTTTTTGTTGAAAGGTTCTGTTTATTTGACAGTATAAAAAAGGAACTGTTCTTCTGGATAGTGATACTACACCAGAAAAACAGTTCCTGAAACAAATGCTTATTTATTTTGTAATGACTTCTAGTCCACCCATGTATGGACGCAGCGCCTCCGGTACTACTACGCTGCCGTCAGGCTGTTGGTAGTTTTCCAGAATAGCGGCCACAGTGCGGCCTACAGCTAAACCGGAGCCGTTTAAGGTGTGTATAAACCGTACTTTGCCTTCTTCATCGCGGAAACGGATATTGGCCCGTCTGGCCTGGAAATCTACAAAGTTGCTACAGGAGGAGATTTCCTTGTAGGCATTGTAACTTGGTAGCCATACTTCGATATCATAGGTTTTACAGGACGAGAACCCGATATCACCAGTTGGCAGAGTAATCACACGATAAGGCAGTTTTAACAGCTGCAACGCTTCTTCGGCATCGTGGGTCAGCGATTCCAGCTCTTCGAAAGAATGATCCGGATGAGCGAATTTTACCATCTCAACCTTATGGAACTGGTGCTGACGAATAATACCGCGGGTATCACGACCGGCCGAACCAGCTTCTGCGCGGAAGCATGGGCTGAATGCGCAATGTTTGATAGGTAGATCTTTCACATTTAAAATTTCATCTCGATAATAGTTGGTAACTGGTACTTCGGCGGTTGGGATCAGGTAATAATCCATGCCTTCCAGCTTGAACATATCTTCTGCAAATTTAGGTAGCTGGCCGGTGCCGATCATGCTGGCTTTATTGGCCATGTATGGCGGGATCAGTTCTTCATAGCCGTGTTTCTGGGTGTGCAAATCCAGGAAAAAGCTGATGACAGCCCGTTCCAGACGAGCCCCAGCACCGCGGTAGAAGGTGAAGCGGGCGCCAGTAACTTTACCAGCCCGTTCAAAGTCCAGAATGCCTAAACCGGTACCGATATCCCAGTGGGCCAGCGGTTCATAATCAAATTTGGTTGGTTCACCCCAGGTGCGTTCTACACGGTAGTTTTCTTCGCCGCCTTCTGGCAGGGATTCGTGAGGGATATTGGGGATACTCAGGATGATTTCTTCCATTTTAGCATCCACATCTGCTACCTGTTGGTCTAAGGCTTTAATGTCTTCGCCTACTTTACTCATCTGCGCAACCAGTTCGTCGGCGTTTTCGCCAGCCTTTTTCATTTTGCCGATTTCTTTAGAAACGGTGTTTCTCGTATTTTTTAACTGTTCGACCTCGGTTAACAGTGCTCTGCGTTTTTCATCTAAAGCTAAGAATGGGGCCAGGTCCAGATCCATTCCTCTTTTTTTCATGCCGGCCACAACAGCATCTGGATTGGAACGGACAAACTTGATATCTAACATAATCTGCGACTCTCCTTTATAAATTCACTTACTATAATTTAACGGCAAAAAGCGGGTAATGTCAAGCCAAAGGCCAGATTTTCTGTCAAAAATCCTTACTACTTTTCAACGCCGCCACCATTTCCAGCCAGTAATCATAGAGACAGAGCCGTGGTGTCAGTTCGGCGGCATAGCTGCAGGCCAGAACATTGCCCTGCCGCACAACCACCGGCCCTCGTCGGCTGTCCCGGCATAGTACGCCCAGATTAGGCGCCAGATGGGAAAACCGGACCTCCGGCAGAAAAGCCGCAGTAAATCGGCTTGGGGCGAAACTGGGGATCTCCAGAACAGCAGTGGTAAGCTGTTGTGCCGATTGCTGTGTGATATGGCAATCCATTACGGGCAGAACACCGTTTTTCCCCAATGCTGCAGCCCCGGCGGCAATACCCAGTAGGGCCAGTTGCTCCTGCCGGGCCAGGATGACATTGCGCAGCCGCTTTAGTGGCTGCAGATACTGGCCATAATTCCAGCCACTGATCAGCAGGCCATCTATCTGATGCAGCTGTGGCGCATCTGTTATGAAAATGGTTTTGATCTGCTGCCGCTGAAAAATTTCCTGGTTGCGCTGCAGCAGAAAATCAGGACCAATCATTCCAATTTTCAGCATAATCCTCCTCCTTATCACGGATTGCTGTATTGCAAAAAAACAATTGTATTTATACTATGCGGCAGACCTCGCCTCTGTCCCTGATGAAGGGATTCCGTTCGCAGATATTTTTGCATGGATTATAGTGTTTTCAAATATTGCAGATATGGTATAATACTGGTGCAAAGCATTACACAGACAAGAGGAGGGGACAGGCCGTGTATTTCCCAGAAAATCTGGAGGAACTGGAACGAATCAAAACAGAATGTATGCAGCTGGTGCAGAAACGGGCACTGCTGTCTGGTGTTGCCGCCGCCGTCCCGCTGCCCGGCGTGGATATTTCTGCTGATATCACGATCATGGTAGAGCTGCTGACGGAAATCAACAAGCGATTTGGTCTGTCAGAGGAACAGTTAAGCCAGATGGATCTGGAACGCAAAAAAGTACTGCTGGTCATCATCTCCTCGGTGGGCAACGAACTGGCCGGGAGAAACATATCAGCCACTGTAGTGCGCAGTCTGCTGAAAAAAGTCAGCAGCCGTCTGGCCGCCAAACAGGTAAGTCGATTGGTACCGCTGATGGGACAGGCTGTGTCGGCTGGCATCAGCTATGCCGCCATGCGCTATCTGGGCCGCAACCATGTAGAGCAATGCTATCAGATCGCACTGCGTTATATGAGCAATATCGATCCTCGTTTTACCGGCGATGTAATCGATATTTAAAAATAGTGGGGCAATACCGCAAAGGTATTGCCCCACTATCTATTTTTATGTGGCTTTAGCTAGTTGAGCGCAGAAGGCGCGAAACAAAGAACCACCC
>CAMFFG010000057.1 GCA_945949655.1 uncultured Peptococcaceae bacterium | reverse complement strand
CGTGCGGTTGTTGAACTGGCAGGTATTAAAAATATCTTAGCAAAATCTCTGGGTTCTGACACAAGTTTGAACATCGTAAAAGCTACTATGCAGGGTTTAGGTGCCATGAAGAAAGTAGAAGATGTTGCAAGACTGCGTGGCAAAACAGTTGAGGAAATCTTAGGTTAAGGGGGATTCTGAGATGGCACAGCTTAAAATTACTTTAGTAAAAAGTGTAATCGGTTCACCTGAAAGACAAAGAAATGTTGTAAAAGCCCTTGGCCTCAAGAAAACAAACAGTTCTGTAGTTCAGGACGATACAGCTGTTATCAGAGGTATGATCGCAAAAGTACATCACTTAGTAAGTGTTGAAGAAATCTAAGCTTAATATAGGAGGTGTTTTTAAGTGAAACTCCATGAGCTAAAACCTGCTGAAGGATCCAAACAGGCTCCAAAGCGTAAAGGTAGAGGTATTGGTTCCGGTTTAGGTAAAACATCCGGTAAAGGTCATAAAGGTCAGAAAGCTCGTTCCGGCGGTGGCAAAGGCCCAGCGTTTGAAGGTGGTCAGACACCATTACAGCGCCGTATGCCCAAAAGAGGATTTTCTAATGCAGTATTCAAAGTAGAATACACAGAAGTAAATCTGGATCGTCTGGATCGGTTTGAAGCAAATACTGAAATTACACCAGAGCTGTTATTTGATAACGGTATCGTGAAACAAGTGAAAAACGGTGGCGTGAAAATTTTAGGCAATGGCGAAGTTACCAAAGCATTTACTGTAAAAGCGAATGCATTCAGTAAATCTGCTCAGGAAAAAATTGAAGCAGCCGGCGGCCGAGTTGAGGTGATTTAATTTGTTATCAACTCTCAAAAGTGCGGTAAAAGCTGAGGATACCCGTAAAAAGATTCTTTTTACACTGATGATGTTTCTGGTTTTCCGTATTGGTGCGCACATCCCTGTGCCAAACATTGATGTAGCCGCCATTGCGGAATTAACTGAGAAAGCAAAATTGCTGGGCTTCTTTGATATGGTATCTGGTGGTGCCTTCAAGAACTTCTCTATTTTTGCTATGAGTATTACACCATATATCAATGCATCCATTATCATGCAGTTACTGACGGTTATTGTTCCACGTCTGGAACAGCTGGCAAAAGAAGATCGTAAGAAGATTGTTGAATATACCAGATATTTAACGGTTGTATTAGCCTTCATTCAGGCGATTGGTGTTTCCATCGGATTCAAATCAGCTTTAGTGGATACTTCCTTTGGCAGCATTGCATTGATCGCTCTAACATTAACTGCTGGTACAGCATGCCTGATGTGGATTGGTGAGTTGATTACAGAAAAAGGAATCGGCAACGGCATTTCCTTGATCATTTTTGCAGGGATTGTTTCCCGTCTTCCGTCTGGATTGTTCTATCTCTACAATTTCATTGTAGAAAGAGGCGCTATGGGCTTCCTGGTAGTGTTACTGTTTGCAATTGTTGCACTGGCAGCTATCGTAGCAGTCGTAGCAATCAACGAAGGACAGAGAAGAATTCCTGTTCAGTATGCAAAGCGTGTGGTTGGACGTAAAGTATATGGCGGTCAGTCCACACATATCCCGATTAAAGTGAACTCGGCAGGGGTTATTCCAATTATCTTTGCCATGTCCATTCTGATGTTCCCTGGAACTGTTGCAGCATTTTTCCCAAATAGCAGCATCGCACAGGCCATCACAAATTTATTTGATTACAGCGGCATTTTCTACAACGTATTATATGCGCTGTTAATCGTGTTCTTCACCTACTTCTACTCGGCAATTACATTTAATCCGGTAGACGTGGCAGAAAACATTAAGAAAAACGGTGGTTTTATCCCGGGCCTGCGTCCAGGTAGACCTACCTCTGAGTATATCGCCAAAGTAATGGGACGTATTACATTATTTGGTGCAATCTTTTTGGCTATCATCGCTGTTCTGCCAGCTCTGATCGCAGGAATTCTGGGATTAGACATTTCCTTCGGTGGTACAGCGCTGCTGATCGTAGTAGGTGTTGCATTAGATACTATGAAACAGCTGGAAGCTTCTCTGCTGATGCGCAGCTATGAAGGTTTTATGAAATAATCTGATTTGGAGGGATTACAGTGAAGATTATACTGATGGGGCCTCCCGGCGCCGGAAAAGGGACACAGGCGGAAAAGCTGGTTGAAGTATACCAGATTCCTCATATTTCTACCGGTGATATGTTTCGTAAAGCTCAGAAAGAAGGTACAGAACTGGGCCTGAAAGCAAAAAGCTATATGGATCAGGGCCAGCTGGTACCGGACGAAGTAACAGTTGGAATCGTAAAAGAACGCTTGGCGGAAGATGACTGCAAAGAAGGATTTCTGCTGGATGGATTTCCAAGAACCGTACAGCAGGCAGACGCATTAGATGGAATTTTGAAAGAACTTGGTATGGCATTGGACCGGGTAGTCAATATAGAAGTTGACAAAGCGTTTCTGGTAGATCGGCTGACTGGTCGCCGGGTTTGCAGAACATGCGGTGCGACCTATCATGTTACCAACAAAGCTCCTAAAGTGGAAGGCGTTTGCGATAAATGCGGTGGCGAATTATACCAGCGCAATGATGATAAAATTGAAACAGTTAGTAATCGATTGGATGTGTACGCAGCGCAGACTGCGCCATTGATCGAATACTATCAATCCAAAGGTATTATGAGTTCTATAGATGGTAGCAAATCTATGGAAGATGTACTAGCTGATATCCGTTCTGCTTTAGGGAGCAAATAAGCATGATTCATGCCAGATCTCCTCGGGAAATCCGATATATGCGTGATGCGGGCAGAATTGTGGCCCAAACCCACGAGGAACTTGCTAAGGCTGCGAAACCGGGCATTACTACCAAAGAACTGGACCAGATTGCGGAAGACTATATCATATCCCAGGGGGCAGTACCTTCCTTTAAAGGATATCATGGTTTTCCGGCTACAATCTGTACTTCCGTTAATCATGTTGTAGTACATGGGATTCCAAGTTTAGAACTGTTAAAAGATGGTGATATTATCAGTATTGATATCGGTGCAATACTCAATGGATATCACGGTGATGCAGCCAGAACTCTGCCGGTTGGCGAGATTTCTGGGGCTGCAGAAAAATTATTGCAGGTCACAGAAGAAAGTCTGTACAAAGGGATTGAGCAGGCCGTTATTGGAAACAGGCTCTCCGATATATCCAGTGCGGTGCAGACTCATGTGGAGGACAATGGTTTTTCTGTGGTACGAAGCTACTGTGGGCATGGGATTGGCCGCGCCATGCATGAAGAACCACAGATTCCAAACTATGGGAGCCCGGGACATGGTCCAAGGCTGAAGGCTGGCTATTGTTTGGCCATAGAGCCAATGGTCAATGTCGGTACTCATAATGTCTCTGTATTAAAAGATAAGTGGACAGTTATCACAAACGACAAACAACTATCTGCTCATTTTGAACATTCTGTTGCTGTAACAGAAGATGGACCATTGATTTTAACGGAGTTGTAAAAGGTGAAGGTGTAATGAAGGAGGCTATCTCATATGTCTAAGGATGTCATTGAAGTAGAGGGAACCGTAATCGAACCTCTGCCAAATGCGATGTTTCAGGTTGAACTGGAAAATGGCCATAAAGTGCTGGCACATGTTTCCGGTAAGATCAGAATGAACTTTATTAAAATTTTACCGGGGGACAGAGTGACAGTGGAACTCTCTCCATATGATCTGAGCCGTGGCCGGATCACTTACCGGTTTAAGTAAGAAGATACTTCCTATTTCCGATAAGGAGGGTATAAGAATGAAAGTAAGAGCTTCTGTAAAGCCAATTTGTGAAAAATGCAAAATCATTCGCCGTAAAGGTGCGGTAATGGTAATTTGCGAAAATCCAAAACATAAACAGAAACAAGGTTAATTTATAATAGAGCTTCTCATGGGAGGTGCATCAAATGGCACGAATCGTTGGTATTGACTTACCTAGAGAAAAGAGAGTCGTAATCGGCTTGACTTATATCTATGGTATTGGTAAAGCTACTGCTGAAAAAATTGTTGCAGAAGCAGGAATCAATCCTGACACAAGAGTACGTGATCTGACAGAAGAAGAAGTACAGAAATTAAGAGATATCATCGGCAAAATGAAAGTTGAAGGCGATCTGCGTCGTGAAATCTCTCTGAACATCAAACGTCTGTCTGAAATCGGTTGCTATCGTGGTGTAAGACACCGCAGAGGTCTGCCGGTTAGAGGTCAGAGAACAAAAACAAATGCAAGAACACGTAAAGGTAAAATTAAAACTGTAGGTGCAAAACGCAAATGGCTAGACCAAAGACTGCTAATACTCGTGTAAAACGCAGAGAACGTAAAAATGTTGATAAGGGTATCGCCCATATCAAATCTACATTTAACAATACAATCGTTACCATTACCGATATGAATGGTAATGCCTTATCTTGGGCTAGTGCTGGTGGCATGGGCTTTAAAGGCTCCAGAAAAAGCACTCCATATGCTGCACAGACGGCTGCAGATGTGGCTGCAAAAGCTGCTATGGAACATGGCTTAAGAGAAGTTGAATGTTATGTAAAAGGGCCAGGCGCTGGTAGAGAAGCAGCAATTCGTTCTTTACAGGCTGCTGGTTTGGAAGTAAGTATGATTAAGGACGTAACTCCAATTCCTCATAATGGTTGTCGTCCACCAAAACGTAGAAGAGTCTAGGAGGTGCAAAAGAGGAATGGCTAGATATACAGGTCCTGTTTGCCGTTTGTGCCGTAGAGAAGGCGTAAAACTGTTTTTGAAAGGTGATCGTTGCTACTCCGGCAAATGTGCAATTGAAAAAAGAAGTTATGCTCCTGGCCAGCATGGTCAGCGCAGAAGCAAACAGAGTGAATATGGTTTGCAGTTAAGAGAAAAACAGAAAGCTCGTCGTATTTATGGTGTACTGGAAGGCCAGTTCGAAACATATTTTGACAAAGCTGAACGTAAAAAAGGTGTAACTGGTGAAAACCTGCTGGTACTGTTGGAAACCCGTTTTGATAATGTTGTTTATCGTGCTGGTTTTGCTTCCTCCAGAAATCAGGCCAGACAGTTCGTTCGTCATAACCACTTCACCTTAAATGGTAAAAAAGCGAACATCCCATCTATGGAATTAAAAGTTGGCGATGTGATCCAGTTGAAAGAAAAGAGCAAAGACTCTGCTCTAATCAAAGATTTGGCTGACAATCTGGGCTCTAAGAATCCTCCTGCATGGCTGGAACTGGATGTAGACAATCTGTCTGCAAAAATTGTAAGAATGCCAAGCAAAGAAGATATTGATATACCAGTTGAAGAACAGATGATTGTTGAGTTGTACTCCAAATAATTGATAATCATTACTCTTAAGTTATACTGTGTATAAGTAGGAGGTTGAAAGATGATTGAGATTGAAAAGCCAAATATTGAGTGCGTTGCGATGAGTGACGATAACACTTATGGTAAATTTGTTGTTGAGCCACTTGAAAAAGGGTATGGGACAACACTGGGGAACTCCTTAAGACGTATCTTACTTTCTTCTTTACCTGGGACAGCAGTTACTTCCATTAAAATTGATGGTGTGCTGCATGAATTTTCCACTGTGCCTGGTGTGGTAGAAGATGTTGCGGATATTATTCTGAACATCAAATCTCTGGCGCTGAAATCCGATTCTGATGAACCACAGATTATTGTGATTGATGCAAATGGACCAGGCGAAGTAACCGCGGCCGATATCATCACAACAGAAGCAATTGAAGTCCTGAACGGGGATTTACACATTGCGACACTGGATGAAGACAGCCGTTTGTATATCGAAATGGTAGTAGAACGTGGTCGTGGTTATGTTTCTTCCGTAAAAAATAAAAAAGAAGATCAGCCGATAGGAACAATTCCAATTGACTCTATATATACTCCTATTCACAAGGTTAACTTTTATCTGGAAGATACTCGTGTTGGTCAGCGGACCGATTACGATAAACTTACCATTGAATTATGGAGTAACGGCAGCATTAAAGCAGATGATGCCCTGAGTCTGGCGGCCAGAATTTTAAGTGATCACCTGAAATTGTTTGTAGGTTTGACGGACGGCATGGATCATGTTCCAATCATGGTAGAAAAGGAAGAAGAGGAAAAGAACAAGATTTTAGATATGACCATCGAAGAGTTGGATTTATCTGTTCGTTCCTACAACTGTTTGAAACGGGCTGGTATCAACACTGTTTCTGAATTAACACAGAAAACAGAAGATGATATGATGAAGGTTCGGAATCTGGGTAAAAAATCCCTGGAAGAAGTTCAGCAAAAGATGGAAGCTTTAGGCTTGGGCTTAAGATCCACAGAAGAATAAACGTGAATTTTGTAGTAAAGGAGGAACCAAAATGCCTCATAGAAATTTAGGTCGTAACAGCGCGCAGCGCCGTGCACTGTTAAGAAATATGACCACTTCTGTTCTGAAATATGGTCAGATTGAAACAACTGAAGCAAAAGCAAAAGAAGTCAGAAGAATCGTGGAAAAAATGATTACACTGGGGAAAGCAGGCAATCTGCATGCTTACCGTCAGGCACTGGCTTATCTGACAGAAGAAGATGTGGCTAAGAAATTATTTGACGAGATTGCTCCGAAATACGAAGACCGTCAGGGTGGTTACACTCGCGTGGTAAAAGCAGGATACCGTCGCGGTGATGGCACACCAATGGCTATTGTAGAATTGGTATAAGGAGAAGGGCGTGGAAGTCAGGAATTTCGTTCCTGACTTCTGCTGTTTCCTGTATAAAAACGATGATTAAAATCGATCATTTAACACATATATTTCATAAAGAATCAACAAAACAGGAAGTCAAAGCGTTAGATGATGTTACCCTGGAAATTATGGAAGGGGAACATATTGCTGTGTTAGGGCATAATGGCTGTGGTAAATCAACATTGGCGAAACATTTGAATGCTCTTTTGTTACCAACTGCAGGGACAGTTGAAGTTGACGCTGTCGATACAGCAAACGAAGCAGACTTGTGGACGATTCGGCAGACAGTCGGGATGGTATTTCAGAATCCGGACAATCAGCTGGTTGCGACGACTGTAGAGGAAGATGTCGCTTTCGGACCGGAGAATATGGGTATGGATCCTGCAATGATTCGACAGAGAGTCGATGAAGCGCTGGATTTAGTTGGCATGAGCGAATACAAAGAAAAGGGGCCGCATCTGTTATCTGGCGGACAGAAACAGCGGGTGGCTATCGCCGGTATTATTGCTATGCGCCCAAAATACATCGTGTTTGATGAGCCAACTGCTATGCTGGATCCGCTGGGGCGGCGAGAAGTCATGGAAACGATGCAGCGTTTAAATCGCCAGGAAGGCATC
>CAMFFG010000056.1 GCA_945949655.1 uncultured Peptococcaceae bacterium | reverse complement strand
TACATGGATTTACCAGATGCTCAATCCGTTCCCCGTGTACCGTACCGGCCATAATAGAACCAGCCAGAAAAGCGCCCAGCGCCGAAGAAAACCCAATGGCGTCGGCCAGCCATACCATACCAAAGCAGATACCAAGCGCACTAACCAGTAAAGTTTCATCGGTCATCAGATTCTGCGTTTTTTGCAGAAATGAAGGAATCAGATAAATCCCCAACATCAGCCAGACTACCAGATAAATCATCAGCTTTCCAATAGTTCCAGCCAGTTCCAGGCCACTGACGCCCTGGCTGACGGAAACGGTTGACAACACTACCATCAGAAAAATAGCCACAATATCTTCGATTACCAGAGTACCGCTGGTCACTTTCGTGAACTTTTCCTCTTTTAAGCCTAAATCTTCAATCGCTTTGATGGTGATCATGGTAGAAGACATAGACAACATTCCGCCCAGGAACATACTGTTCATGGTACTCCATCCCATGGCAATACCGATCCCGTAGCCCAGAATCATCATACCGCCAATCTGTAACAACGCTGAGATCACGCCAGTGTTGCCCACCGTGGCCAGCTTATGTAAACTGAATTCCAGACCCAGACTGAACATCAGGAAAATCACGCCGATCTCTGCCCATAAATTGATATTGTTCATATCACCGACAGTTGGCACGAAGCTGACCACTGGTCCGATCAGAAAACCAGCCAGAATGTATCCGATCACCAGCGGCTGATTGATTTTTTTACACAGCAGTGTCGTAAAACCGGCCACCACTAACAGCAGCGCCAGATCAGAAATTAATGTTGCCAAATGACCCATTGTATCACCTTTTTCGTATTTCATTTCTACAATTCGTTTTCTTTCTAACTATATTCGCGGCAAAAATCTGAAATTCCTGTTCTGCTGTAAAAATTTTCACAATCTTGATGCCAACTGTACACATTCTGAATGATGAATGAAAAAGGCCAAAGCATACACCTCTGCTTTGGCCTTTTCCGCTCACCCACTTACTCCATTTCGCTCTGCTCTTTTCTCTGCAACTGCCGATAAAATTTTTGTAATTCTTCCAGAAAACACTTTTCCACCGTTGTAAATTTACGTTTCTTAGGCGTAAGCAAAACATGCATCATGTTCAGTGTTACATCGGTAAGTCCTACCCGGCGGATCAGTCCTGCAGCCACATAAGGGTCTTCCTCGCCAGCGAAGGAGCTGGCCATAACGGCAATGCCCAGATCAGCAGCAATGGCCTGTTTGACACTGTCTTTGTCCTGAAAGGAAATAATGCTGTTGGGGCAGATCTCATCCTCCCCCAGGATCATGCAGTTATCCTCATAGTTATGCTCCTGCTGAATGATCCACGGAAAAGCATAGGCTTCCTCTACATCCACTGCCGCTTTCTGGGCCAGCGGATTATTTCTGCTGGTATACAGCATAAAATGCTCGCTCAACAGCTGTTCTGTCTCAAAGTTGCGTACACCCAGGCTCTTCTGCAGATTTTTAAATTTATCCACACCTACAAAAGAGGTCACGCTGATGGTAGAAATACCAGCCAGCAAAGAAGTAACACTTTTATCGGGAAAAGTTTCCTTTACATGAACGGTAATGCCGGGATATGCCTGTTTGCAGGCAATAATCACCTTTGGCATGATGGTGCTGCAGATGGTGGACGAAGCATCTACATATACGTCGCCGCTGATAAAGTCAGAACTTTCGTTGGAATTACGAATATTCTGCACCTCATTGAGAATAATATCAATAGAGCCCATCACTTTTTCGCCATCCTCCGTCAGCTCCACGCCCTGATTGGAACGGCGGAAAACTTTATAGCCAACCTCTTCTTCAAAATTATGAATAGCATTGCTGATGGTAGGCTGCGTCAAAAACAGCTGTTTGGCCGCTTTAGAAATAGAACGGCACTGGGATACCTCTTTGATATAGCGAAACTGCTCTAAATTCATTTCTGTCACCTCATTCAAACAGTTCTTTTACTTCCAGAACGAAAACAATCCTTTCTTTTTGGACTGTATCGGTTTACACAGCAACTGATACAGCCAGGAAAATGCTTTATCTTCTGAACGACTTTTAAACAATATTTTTATATGTCCACCAGCATCGGTCTCATACACTTTCCAGAGACCATCTTCCAGAAAACATCCTCGCTGCATAGCACCATCAGAGGGAATATTCACTTTTATTTGATAGGGTTTTGTGGGAATCTTTTGGATTGCTTCTGTAAACTGCTTCCGATTCAAAGTCAGCGCCTCCTTCTGTCTGCTGTGCTTTTTATCACATGTGTATTATAATAAGTATAACACAAATTGCAAAAGAAGAAAACATAAATAGAGGATGTCCAATCCCATTGATTTTTTATCAATTACGATAGAACATCCTCTTTTAAATGCCCAATAAAACATTGGTACTGCTGTCTGTTTTATCTGGCAAAGGGGAGCAAGTTTGATTGTGGATCCATGATATGACCCTGCTGTAAATAGAGCCGATGATCAGCAAACAGGTCGCCTTCCCGCGGATCATGGCTGATCAGGATGATAGGCATCTGCACCTGGTGTTTTAACTCCAGAAACTCCTGATATACAAGCTCCTTGGTTTTCATATCCAGCGCTGAAAAAGGTTCATCCAGAAGCAGTAGTTCCGGTCTGGTCACAATGGCTCTGGCCAGAGCGGTGCGCTGCTTTTCGCCGCCGGAAATATGATAAGGATACTTTTGCCGCAGGCGACTGATACCAAAGGTATCCATAATATATTCCATGTATTCTAACATCTCTCTGCGCTTTGTTTTATCCTGATAAGCTGGCTGATTTTTCAATCCGTAAAAAATATTTTTTTCTACTGTCATGTTAGGGAACAGCGCATAATTCTGAAATACATAACCAATCTTGCGTTGCTGCACAGCCAGATTAATCTTGTGCTGTCTGTCAAACAGAACCCGTTCCCCAGTCTGCACACGCCCGTTATCTGGTTCCAGCAGACCGGAGATACAATTTAAAATCGTGCTTTTGCCCGAACCAGACTCTCCCTGAATGACCAGCACACCTCCGGGAAACGAACAGGACACATCCAGCTGAAACTGATCCAGCTGTTTTTGCAGGGTAAAAGAAATTGCCATCGGCCTCACCTACTTCCCCAGATAATTTCGTTTTTCCAGCCATTTGTTCAGTGTCAGAATCAGTACAAAGCTGAACACTGCCATAATCAGCACCAGCGTATTCGCCAGTTGGCTGTTGCCATTTTCTACTGCATAATAAATAGCTGTCGGCACGGTCTGGGTTTTCCCCGGAATATTACCAGCCACCATCAGTGTCGCACCAAACTCGCCGATGGCCCGGCAAAAGGAAAGCACAATACCGCTGATGATCCCGGGCCAGGCCAGCGGAAACGTGATGGTCCAGAAAATACGAAACTCACTGCTGCCCAAAGTACGGGCCGCCCGTTCATAAGATGGATCTACATTCAAAAAAGCCGCTTTCACATTCTGATACATCAGCGGCAGCGATACAATGCTGGCCGCAATTACAGCAGCATACCAGGTAAAAATAATCTTAAAACCAAACAAATCAATCAATGCACTGCCTATCGCGCCCCGTTTTCCCAACAGGATCAATAAAAAGTACCCTGTAACAGACGGAGGCAGGATCATAGGCAGGGTAATCAGCGTTTCCCAGAAGTTTTTCCCGGGAATTTTTCTTTTATTTAATATGTACGCCAGAAAAACGCCCAGAAAAAAGGAAAACACCGTAGCAATTGAAGCAATTCGTAATGATAAAAAAATTGGTTCCAGCATGTGTTTTCCTCCGTTCCAGCGTTCTGACCTCTGTGTTATGACAAATGAATCTTACAGCACAGTAAATCCATATTTTTCAAAAACTTCTTTGGCTGCATCGCTAGCCAGGAATGCATAAAAATCAGCTGCTGCTTCCGGCTGTGGTGCTGCAGCCATAATAGCAGATGGATAGTTTACAGCTGTATAGCTTCCTTCCGGGGCGTCACCGATGATACTGCCTTTTTCCAGCAACATAGCGTCTGTGTGATAAACAAAGCCGGCGTCTGCATCGCCGCCATCAACATATTCCAGCACGGCACGCACATTTTTTGCGTAAACCAGTTTTGGCTGGATTTCATCCCACAGGCCTAGGTTTTCAAACATTTCCTGTGCATACTGACCAGCTGGCACATCAGAAGGTTCGCCGATGGCAATCACGGTTACGTCGTCAGAAAGCAGAGAATCCACATCGACAACCACATCGGCTTTATCTGCAGATGCGATCAGCGTTAACGCATTGCCCAGCAGATCTTTTCTGGTTTCCGTGTTGACTGCATCCACTTCTTCCAGCTTGTCCATGTATTTCTGGTTGGCAGAGATGAAAATGTCGCAATCTGCACCTTCTTCGATCTGTTTTTCCAGTGTGCCGGACGATTCATAAACTGCAACTACCGTATTGTTGCTTTCGGCTTCATACAATGCAATGATCTCATCCAGACAGTCAGTCAGGCTGGCTGCTGCAAATACATGCACTTCTGCCCCCGGCTGTTCTTCCGCCTGCTGCTGTTGCTGACCGGAACCGCCGCAGCCTGCCAGCAGCAATCCACAAATCAGACCAAGCACCAGCAAAATTTTTGCTTTTTGTTTCATTTAAATCCTCCTCTTTTTTCTTAAATTTAATTAAACCAAACTAAAACTAACTATATTGCATAGTATACAAATAAAGTCTTAGCCTGTCAAGATATTTTTAATTCCAGCTTGCCACAACCCTCGTATTTCGACTATAATAGAAACAGTAAGCGATTAGCCTGATTATTTTGCATGACGAGGTGATTTTCATGTCTGAAGAATTTTTTACACCGGAAGAAGTTGCAGCTAAATTAAAGCTGTCTAAATATACAATTTACGAAATGATAAAACGAGGCGATCTGGAAGCCCATCGTATCGGGCGCGGTCTGCGCATCAGTTCCCAACAGTTAGAACAGTACCTGTATCAGAATCGCACCGATGACAATATTTTTGATGCCGAACTGATCCAGACAGAGCAGGGCAAATATGCCCGCCTGCTGCGCAGCAAAACAGAGGTGCTGTTTCATGTCTCTACAGATCTGACTGGTTCGGTCCGGGTCAGCATTGAACCGGAAAATATTATTATCAGCCATAATAAGCTGATCTGCAGTGCCCGCAATGTACACAAAGGCATTGTTATCGCAATTGCACAGCAGGGAAACCGCTGTATGCTGACGCTGGACATCGGTGTACCATTAAAAGTGGCGCTGACCCCTTATTCGGTACAGGAAATGGAACTGAAAACCGGCGATACATTATATGCTATTTTCAAATCCATGTCAGTAAAAGTGTCCGCTCGCTGAGGTATTTTATAATCAGCAAGCGGTCAGCACTATACATCATGCAAAACCACATATATTGATTTTCAGACAAAAAAATATGAACCCGTAGCCGATGGCCAGAAGTTCAGGAATGCTCTAACTTTTGGGTAACAGCTACAGGTTCATGCTTTTATTTTATATCACGATTCTTCTTTGGGCGGACCATATTCTTTCCGATAGACACGGGCTGCCAGGGATTTATCTGTATACCATTTTCCGACCTGCGTAGACTCAAAGTCCTCCAGCTTAGACGGATCTTCCAACAGTTCCTTTAGGTAATAACCAGCCAGTCCCGAATTAAACCGCCCCAGCCAGTCCCGGCAGGTACCACAGCTGCAGCCACAGGTGCATGCACTGCCTGTCTTTTTGGAACAAAACACATTGGTAACTTTTTTCATCTGCCCTCATCCCCTGTTTATTTGTAGTATCGATTATTTTTATTCTATTGTATCAGCATTTGTGTCAATCCGCAATAGAAGAATTCTTCTGATTCTTCATCTTCCTACCTGTCCGCCTCCTGATAAGGTACCAACAGTTCTGTCAGCTGACGATACAAGCGCAAAGAAAGACGCTCCATACTAAGCCGATAGCAGGGTTTCTCATCAACATAAAGATAAATACAATGCCGTCCCTGCCGAAACTGCATTTGCTGCGGCGAATATTCCAACCACTGATTAAAAAGAAAAATTTTTATTTTTACTGTCGAATCATCTAGTTGAATCCGATCCGGATAAAGATTGTTCAGATAAAAAGCTACCAGCACCAACAGCACCGAGGGAAGCTTCCAAAAGGAAAGCCATGGTACAACAAAGCTGGAGAGCAAAGGTATCCCCAGCAGCGTTGTCATTTTAACCAGTAATATGATTCGTTGGTTAACCAGATACATAGCAGGCTACTCCAATGTAATGCGACCAATTTTTGCCTGTCGGAAATCCATCAGAATTCCTTTTGACACCTTACCGTAATCAATGCGCCCGCCTTTCAACAGGCAGCCCCGATTGCGCCCGATCTGTTCCAGACTAGCCAGCGGTTCCTCCTGCATAACTGCATCATCCAGTTTAAACCGTTCCTGCAGCTGTTGGGGATAACGCTGCTGTAAAAACGCAATCAGCTTGAAAGCTGCCTCATCATGATCAAACACATCATCATTGACTGCACCTGTTACAGCCAAGCGGAAACCAACTTCCTCATCTTCAAATTTAGGCCACAGAATCCCCGGTGTATCTAAAAGTTCCAGGTCCTCATCCAGACGGATCCACTGGGTACCACGGGTCACACCAGGCTTATCACCGGTCTGCGCTGCTTTTTTTCCTACCAGAATATTGATGAAGGTGCTTTTTCCCACATTTGGTATTCCCACGATCATACAGCGAATCGTCTGTTTGCGGATACCTTTCCTGGCCATGCGTTCCCGTTTTTCCTGGGTTACATCCAGCAATGCTTCTTTCAGACGGCTAATCAACTGCTTCTTGCCGATGGTCGCATTAAACGGGAAGGCTTTACATCCACTCTGCTGATTAAAATAATTGACCCAGTAAGCCGTGCGCTGTGGATCGGCCAGATCCTCTTTGTTTAAGATAATAATACGCGGCTTTTTGTCACCTACCAGCTGGTCCAGCAACGGATTACGACTACTGATGGGCAGTCTGGCATCCACCAGTTCAATGACAACATCCACCAGTTTTAGTTGTTCCTGAATCATACGCTTTGTTTTGGCCATATGGCCAGGAAACCATTGTACATGCATATGGAATCGCTCCTTATACTTCTTCGTTATTTTTTTCGTTACGCTTTTTAAACCACTGTTTAAATCTGCATCGCCTGTGTCATGATTTTTTCTCAAAGCAAGCGTTCTATATGTTACCATTATTTTTCAACAGGTCAATGATTTATTTTACCAGTAAAAACTTTGTTTGTCCACTTTTTCAGCTGTTTTCCCGCACTATTAAGATTCTAAATGACATAAAAAACGGTTCTATAATAAATGTTGGGGTGAAAATAAAAAACAAGGATTAAACTGTCCGTA
>CAMFFG010000055.1 GCA_945949655.1 uncultured Peptococcaceae bacterium | reverse complement strand
TGCTGGCTGTGACAATGCCGCCGTTGATGGTGAGGTTGCATCCGTTACCGCCGCTACCTCTGAGGTTGTCGCCGCCTCCGATGGCAGTGCCGTTAGTGTTGCTGGCTGTGATGATGCCGCCGTTGATGATGACAATGCCACCGTCGTAGCTGTTGCCGCCGATGGCAGCGAAAAAGTCTGGTATCTTAGCGGCGGTCAGCCTGCCCATGTTTTCACCTGTGGACTGGGCGTAGATGGTCAGGCTATTGGAACCTTCCACCCGGATACCACCGTTAACCATGAGGTCGCAGCCGTCAGCCAGAATCAGGCGGACATCGCCGTTTACGGTGACGCGGCCGTCGATGGTCACATCGCCCTGCGCCACATACCAGCCGGGATTTTCTGTTGTGCCAGTCCACTGGATGGAACTGCCGCTGGTCACCACGGTGTATGCACTGGCAGTTTTTGTGCCGGTCCCCCAGTTTGCACCGTTTTCGTCGCAATAGAGATAGTCCACATTGCCCTCTGTCTCTGCAAAGGCCGCTGGCGGCACAAGGGTCAGCACCATGCAGACCACCAGCAGGATGCATAAAATTTTCTTTTTCATGTTCTTTTATTCCTCACTTTCTTTTTGTACAATATGTACGTTTTTTTGATCTGTTTTTCAGCCGGACGCAGCGCATGTTCCGGCGCCGCCCGGCAGCCGGTTCTGTATCGCTGTAAAAAAGTATAATATTTTTAACACGCAAAAAAAGTGCATATCTAGTGGTCAGCCACTGGATATGCGCTATATGTAGTATGTTCTGCTATGTAATCCGGGTGTTAAAAAATCTATACTTTTTCTTACATCCTCTCTAATTTCAGTATAGCAATCCATACTGCGTTCTGTCAACTGCTTTCTGCGCTGCATGCGCAAAAGGGGCTGTCCTTCCGGTGGTGCTGTCAAACAAAATACAGCGCGCTTCTGCCGTTTCTCATCAGGCTCGTCTGCCTGCGTCGGCCAAAGCACGCTGCTGTTCTCTCTTTTTTGCGGTTTACATTATTGCGCCATATACAGATAATTCTGCTCAAACACACGCCAGTGCAGCGGACGCTGCCAGTACCAGCCCTGTCCCTGTTCCACCGGCAGGCTGCGCAGAAACAGGGCCTGGGCCTCTGTCTCCACACCTTCAAAAATAATTTTTACTTCCGCTGCCTGCAGCAGCTGCACCAGCTGTCGGATATAACGATCTGTCCTCTGGTTGTGCAGATCCTGTTCCAGAAAGCTGCGGTCCAGCTTGACAAAATCCACTGGCAGCTGCAGCAGGGTAGACAGCGATGAACTTCCTGTGCCAAAATCGTCCAGATGTACCGGAAACCCGGCCTGCCGCAGTTGCTGTACCACCGGCAGCAGCACCATCTGCTGTTCTGCCAGATTCCGCTCTGTCACCTCAAGCTCCAGTTGCCCTGCATTAAGCTGATACTGCACCGCCAGGGCTGTGATCCGCTCCACCACATCGGGCTGAAGCAGGGTGACCGCCGAAAGATTGACCGATACCGGCAGCCATAGCTTTCGTTGCTGTGACCATTGCTGCTGCAACTTTGCCACTTCTTCCAGCATATAAAAATCCAGCTGGGGGATCAGCCCGGTCTGCTCCAAAGCCGGCAGAAACTGATCCGGCAGGCTCCAGCTCCCGTCCGGCCACTGCCATCGGGCCAAGGCCTCCGCTGCGCAGAGGCGTTCCTCCGGCAGATGCATTCTGGGCTGCAGAAAAACCTGAATCTGCCGCTGCTGCAGCGCCTGCTGCAATTCATCGCCCATCCGCTCCGGAATGGCGGGATTCAGTCCTTGCGGATAATAGACATATTTGGACTGGTGAAACTCTATGGTCTGTGCTTCCCGCACCATGCTTGCCCGTTCCTGTATTGTCTGCGGATAAATGTATGATTTCATTTCCGGCCTCCTGTTTTTCTGCTGTGGTATTGGTTTCCAGCTTTTCTTTGTAATTCTATTTTATTTGGGAACCCAGATTCTGTCAATTAGAATCCTTCGACAGCTTTCGCCGCGCATTTTGTATTGCTGACAAATCTTTCTATGGCACACAAACGATACTGGCACCAGCATAAAAATTTCGATATGGTGATAGAGCGGCGCAAATGCAGAGCAGGAGGCACAACGCCTGTGCAGAAGCCGACTTCACCCTGTTAAAAACAAACCATGCCCGCCGGCATGACTGAAAATTTTTTATCAGCTGCTGCAAGGAATCCTTATCCATAAGTCAGGGCAAGCTGCTGTCTTTACAAAAATACAGCGTCGGCTGCGCCGACAAAGGCCCCTGCCGCAGATGTGCTGTATCTGCAACAGGGGCGTTTTATACCTGCTTTATGGTTGGTCCACATCGGCAATGAACATGGCATCGCCAAAGGAGAAAAACCGATACCGTTCTCTGATGGCTTCCTGGTAAGCGTGTAGGATATGCTCCCGCCCGGCCAGCGCGCTGACCAGCATGACCAGGGTAGACTTAGGCAAATGAAAGTTGGTGATCAGCCCGCTCAGGATCTGGAACTGATAGCCGGGATAAATAAAAATGCTGGTATCCCCTTCCCCGGCCACCACACGGCCATTTTTAGCCGCACTCTCTAAAGTGCGGGTGGATGTGGTGCCCACTGCGATAATGCGGCGCCCTTCGTCCAGCGCTTTGTTGATGGTGGCCGCCGCTTCCGCTGTAATGCGGTAATGCTCGCTGTGCATTTTATGCTCCAGAATATCGTCCACCTGGACAGGCCGGAAGGTACCCAGCCCCACATGCAGCAGCACTTCCACCACTTCCACGCCCCTGGCCTTTACCTGTTCCAGCAGCTCTCTGGTAAAGTGCAGACCGGCGGTGGGGGCCGCAGCGGAGCCACGTTCCTTGGCGTACACAGTCTGATAGCGCTCCTGATCCTCCAGTTTTTCTTTGATGTAAGGCGGCAGCGGCATGGTGCCCAGTTCATCCAGCACCTCGTTGAAGATGCCATCGTAGGTAAACTGCATGATGCGGCCACTGTCGGTTTCTTCCACTACGGTGCCGGTCATCTTGCCCTCACCAAAAATGACCTGCGCGCCAGTTTTTACCCGTTTACCGGGGCGCACCAGCACCTCCCAGCAGTCGGGCCGATCTTGCACCGGTTTCAGCAGCAGCACTTCAATGTGGGCTGTGCCGCCGGCCTTTACGCCAAACAGCCGGGCCGGAATGACTCTGGTGTTATTGATGACCAGCACATCACCGGGCCGCAGATATTCCAGAATATCATCAAAACGCCGATGGGCGATGCTGCCGCTGTGCTTATCCAGAACCAGCAGCCGGGAGTGATCCCGCTGTTCCAGCGGATGCTGGGCGATCAGTTCTTCCGGCAAGTCAAAATCAAAATCCTCGGTACGCATAACATCTATCTCCAATCTTTTGTCACAATCGATTCCTATCGTTCATTTATCACGGATATATAGTCTATCATATCTGCTGCGAAAAAGCTATGAAATTCTGTAAGGGCTTTCATATCTGTCCAGTGCGAATGAAATGCCCTTCCTGAATGGCAGCAAAGGTAGCTGCCATGCCCAATGGCACAGCCAGCCTTTCCAGTGGCCAGCACAACAGCAAGAACGGTGTCAGAAAAAGCAAAAACCCGGTCAGTCGGTTTGCTGTTGTGTGTAGCAATACGATTCTGTGCCAGCAGACCCAGCCGCTGACCACATTGATGATTTTAATAAGCACAATGACTGCCATCCAGACCCAGAGCCAGCGCGGCACTGCAAGAACAGGCAGCAGCCTGACCAGACAGATTGCCACAAAGATCAGGTCGGCCACACTGTCCAGATAAGCGCCGGTCCGGCTCTCTGTATGCGTTTTCCGGGCAACAGCGCCATCGGCCATATCCGACAGGCTGCAATAGAGATAAAAGCCGTAAAAAGCCGCCGAAAAGGGCGCTGTAAACAGCAGACAAAAAGCTGCCAGTATTCTGCTCGCCGTAATATAATTGGCCAGATCTCTCATGGCAGCTCCACCTTTCTTTTCTTTTGCAAATCATTATGAAATCCAGACAGCCTCTGCCTGATAACCGCTCCAGGTGCCCAGCTCCGGCCACAGTGCCGTACATCCAGAAAATCCGTAAGCGCCTAAGGGTGTGCGCCATTTTGCTGCATGGAATTTCACCATCGGCAGCGAATAGACTTCATTTTCTGCCCAGTTATCCGCTGTGATGGTAAACAGCAGGCCATCCTCCCACTGATACTGCTTCGGCGCAGCAGCGCCATCTAGTTTGATCTCTGTCAGGTACCCCTGTTCCGCCAGTTCCTCCATGGTTAATGTCAGCGGTTCTGCCCGATGCTGCCCGGCGAAGATCCAGGCAATGGCAGCTTTTTCGCCTTCGGTCAGATCGCCGGGCGCCTGACTGAGATCTACACTCACATAGGCGATGGCATCGTTCAGGCCGGCATCCTGCCCCCACAGGTCGTTCAGCACCTGCAGATACAGCCCGCACAGATCATAATAAGTACCGCCGGGATTTTCCTTACTGCCCCGGCTGAACCCATAAATGGCATCGACCTGCTGCAGCTGAACCGGCCAGGTTTCCTGCCGGCCTCCACGGTAGGAAACCTCCACCGGCATGCCATCTGCCAGCACCGAAGCATCTGCTTCTTTCCCGTCCAGCAGAATTGTGATATCCTCCGTGTTCACAGTAAATACATCCCCGGCCGACTGGCCCGCCAACACCAGTGTCCCCGTCCCTGCACCATCTACAATACGCAACGCTATGGTTTCCTGCTCCGCAGCTGCCTGACAGCCGGATAACAACAATATAACAAGCAGAAGCAGGCAGCATCTTTTTACTGGTTTCATCGCAACAACCTCCTCTCTCCATACAGACGAAAAAATCTGGAAATTGTTGCAGCAGAAATAAAATACAGCAGCGCGTTATGCTATAACTTCACCGCACAGCGATCGGGATGGACCCGGTCATAATACACCGTCAGGTTCTGCCCCTCCACAGGGCACTGCTGGTTCCAGCCCACATAGCGGCTGCCTGTGTAGGTTTTTCCTGCTACCGTATAGTCAAACACAATGATATGGGGAAAGGTCACGCCGTCGGTGCTGTACAGCCGCATGGTTTTCTGGTTCACCTTCAGCCACCAGCACCGCTTTACCGCCGTCACCACACCGGTTGTGCTATGGCCAGCTGCAATGATCTGCTCCGCGCCAAAGCCGAATGTATTGGCAATTCCCACAGTATCATCCCCTCTCCTGTTTCATCCTCCCGCCGGTACAACAAACTCCACCATGCCTGTATCCGGACCTCTGTTGCGCCAGCAATCGATCCTGGTCACACCAGCATCACAATGATAGCATATTGCTTTTTCATATCATCCTTCCCTTCTGGTCGTAAAAGGATCACAGACTTCCCTGTACCGCCGTAAAAGGCTGATAGATCTGCTGCACACTGCCCTGCACCGTTCCGTCAGCACTGGTGCCGGTGGCTGTAAAAGAATGCCCATCATCTTCATATTGAATCTCAGTATGCATGATCAGATCCGCTTCCGTGTAAGCATCTGCTTGACTCGTCTGATAATCACGCTGTTCTACCAGTCGCTGCTGGTCATCATAGCGGTATACGGAGCAAAAATATTGGTCAGTCTGTGGGCCTGTCCAGCACATTACACGCTCCTGCGGATGATAGAGGTAAGTGGTCTCCTCATCCTGACTATAGCTTCTTGTGATGCGTCCCTGCTCGTCATATTCTACGGTTCGGATCTTCTCCTCATTTTCCATAATCTCCGCCGTACGGCCATCCCGGCTCCATTTCCAGGTTTGTTTGGTACACAGACCTTCCGTACGATTGATCTGTTCGCTGGTCTGTTTGCCGCTGGCATCGTATTCTTCGATACGTTCTCTGGTTTGTGTACCATCTTCCAGATAGCTGGTCACAGTTGCTTTCCGGCCATCACCAGATTTCCAGTACAGCATATAGCCAATCAGCGCTCCATCGGCATTATAGTTATCCACCCGGTAGTTATCCGGGCTGCTGCCATACTGATACACAGATCTGCCATTCAACTGCATATCGGCGTCATAGCTGATGCTCTCTGTGACGACCCACGTATCCTCAAGCGAAGGCGGAACCTGATCCGCTGCTCCATGGGGCTGATCGGCGGTCTGGCATCCAACCAGCAGGCAGAACGCCAGCAGCAGTGCCGATAATAATAAACTATTTCTGTTCATTCAGATTTTCTTCCCGTTTGTTCTACTAATTGCAATCAGTTTACGATAGCACAGGAGGTTTTGTCAATCTGCTGTTACAGGCTTTCCTGCCTGGCTGAACAATCGGCCTGCCACTGTTCTCTGGTGAGATAGGTAAAGTGTTCTGTTCGCAAATCGCCCATCACAGCGCAAAGCTTATCCCGCTCTGTATGATGATACCGGAAACCGCATTTTTCCTGCACCCGTTTGGACTTCCCGTTGCCATCATAGTATCCGCACCACAGAGCCGGACATTCCAGCTCCTCAAAGGCATATCGCTGCAGTCTGCGCACTGCCTCCGGAATGAGTCCCTGCCCCCAGTAGGGCACACCGATCCAGTAGCCGATCTCCCGCTCACCGGGCAAACCCTCCACATGGCACTGCTCCGGCGGAATCAGGCCGATGCTGCCCACCGGTCTGCCGGTCTCTTTCAGCACCACTGCATAGGTTTCCGGCGTCGATAACACAGTCCGTATGATCTCGCGACTGTTCTCCACACTGGTATGGGGCGGCCATCCAGCCACCGGCCCAACGGCCGGATCCCTGGCATAGTTATATAGTTCTTCTGCATCTGTTTCTTCCCAGGGGCGCAGAATCAGCCTGTCTGTTTCTAATATCATCTTCTGTCTCCTCCGAAATCTTGTTTCGCACGTTAAACGGCAGATCATTTTATACGAAAATGAAAAAATGGCTCTGCCCAAAGGCAAAGCTACTACAATTTGCATTTAAAGTCAGCCATTTTCTCTGAGCCAGCTATATCCCCTGAACACAGGATTTTTCCTTTTGGACCGGTCAACCTACTCTCTCTTTGTGGAGATTGAATTTTTTGCGCCTGACAAGGCGGCTTTGTCGGCTTCGAGCGACGCGTACACAATGTACGCAAGGCGAGAAACCGACAAACCAACACAGTCAGGCACAAAAAAGGAATCTCCATCAATTAGCGGTTGAACAAATTCATAATAATACTTAACACTACACTCACCACAATACAGCTGACAATGGGAAAATAAAAACTTCCATTTTCACCCTTGATAAAGATATCGCCGGGCAAATGACCCAGGCTGACAAATTTACTCAGTGCCATAATCACCAGGCCGATCAGAATAGCGCCCAGTCCCAGCACGATCAGCATTTTTCCTAATTCTGTTCCGTTCAAACTTCATCCCCCCATAAGGTCTCAGCAGCAGGCGCTGTTTTA
>CAMFFG010000054.1 GCA_945949655.1 uncultured Peptococcaceae bacterium | reverse complement strand
TCGAATGGGGCGCTGACATTGTGACCCACTCGACCACAAAATATATGGATGGTCACGGCGTCTGTGTAGGCGGTTGCATTGTGGACAGCGGTAATTTTGACTGGGAACAGCATCACGATAAATTTAAAGGACTAACGGAGCCCGATGAATCTTATCATGGTATCATCTACACGCAGAAGTTTGGCAAGCTGGCCTACATTACCAAAGCCACCTCACAGCTGATGCGGGATCTGGGGTCGACGCCGTCTCCACAGAACTCGTTTTTACTGAATCTGGGACTGGAAACCCTGCATCTGCGGGTGCCACGCCATTGTGAAAATGCCCTGAAGGTGGCACGGTATCTGGAACAGCATGAAAAGGTGGCCTGGGTAAGCTATGCTGGTCTGCCGAGCAGCAAGTACTATGAACTAGCCCAGAAATATATGCCCAATGGCACCTGTGGCGTGTTATGCTTTGGGCTGAAAGGCGGCCGAGATGTTTCGGTATCCTTCATGGACAAGCTGAAACTGGCAGCCATTGTGACTCATGTTGCCGATGCCCGCACCTGTGTGCTGCATCCGGCCAGCCATACGCATCGCCAGATGACTGAAGAACAGCTGAAGGAAGCTGGTGTAGCTCCAGATCTGATCCGTTTTTCTGTTGGCATTGAAGATGTTGACGATATTATTGCCGACCTGGAACAGGCACTGGCACAGATTTAAGTTAGGAGGAAATTGAAATTATGCCTGTTATTATACCAGCGGCGCTGCCTGCAACAGAAGTACTGACTAATGAACAGATTTTCGTCATGCATGAGCAGCGGGCCAGAGAGCAGGACATTCGTCCTTTGAAACTGGCTATTGTAAACCTGATGCCCACCAAGATTGTCACCGAAACGCAGCTGCTGCGGCTGATCAGTAATACAGCCCTGCAGGTAGAGGTCGATCTGATCCGTATGGCCAGTCATGTGAGCAAAAATGTATCGGAAGAACATTTGCAGACTTTTTATAAAGATTTTGAGGAGATCAAGCATAACAAATATGATGGCATGATCGTGACCGGCGCACCGGTGGAGCACATGTCTTTTCAGGAAGTCAACTACTGGGATGAACTGAAGCTGATTTTTGATTTTGCAGATAAAAATGTATTTTCCACCATGTTTATCTGCTGGGGGGCCCAGGCGGCGCTGTATCACTATTACGGTGTGCCTAAATATGCTTTGCCGGAAAAGCGGTTCGGCGTGTTTGAACACCAGGTGGTACAGCGGCGTCCGATTGTGAGAGGTTTTGATGATATTTTCTATGCACCGCACTCCCGGCATACAGAGTTCCGGGCTGAGGATCTGGCCAAAATTGAAGAACTGGAGATCATTGCCCAGTCCGCAGAGGCTGGAGTATATCTGGTAGCTAGCAAAGATGGCCATCGGGTGTTTGTGTCCGGTCACTGTGAGTATGATCCGCTGACGCTGGATGCCGAATACCGGCGGGATATCAGCCAGGGCAAAACCATTGCAGTGCCGAAAAATTATTACCCGGATGATGATCCGTCAAAAGAACCTGTTGTGCGGTGGCGCAGTCATGGCAATTTGCTGTTTGCCAACTGGCTCAACTATTATGTATATCAGGAAACGCCGTTTGATCTGGAAAAGCTGGATCAGGAAAACAAGGAATAAGGAGCTGCATGATGAGTCAGATACTGATTTTTGATGGCGCTATGGGAACCATGCTGCAGCAGCGGGGGCTGGCACCGGGACAGAGCCCGGAGGAGTTAAACCTGACCATGCCGCAGGTGGTGGAGAGCGTTCATATGGATTATTTGCATGCTGGTGCAGACATTGTGATCACCAACACCTTTGGTGGCAGCCGACTGAAGCTGCAGGAATATGACCTGCAGGATCGGGTCGCTGAGATCAATCAGAAGGCAGTGGAGATTGCCCGCGGTGCATGCCGAAAGGCCGGGCACGGGCCGGACATTTTGTGTCGCCGGTGGGGGACACTTCTTTTGATGGAATGTATGAAATTTATCTGGAACAGGCCAGAGCGATTGCATTGGCTCAGCCAGACTATTATCTGCTGGAGACCTTCAGCGATTTGGGAGAGATGCGGGCAGCACTGCTGGCCTGCCGTGATGCTGCAAACCAGCAGATTCCGGTGATCTGCAGCATGACTTACACCAATGGCCGCACATTAACTGGCGTCAGCCCAGCGGTAGCAGCGGTGACATTGGAAGCTATGGGTGCTGGAAGAATTGGCCCGCTATACGGAACTGCCTTTGGTGGCACAGCCAAATGCAGGGTTGCCGTTATTGGTGGAAGGCAAAGTGCATTACCCGCTGGGAGCGGATCAGTTTGCTGCTGCCATGCAGAAATTTTTGCCGTATCAGGTAGCTTTCCTGGGAGGGTGCTGTGGCACGACACCAGAGCATATTGCCTGCCTGAAAGCGGCCGTGAAGGATTATGATGTACAGCCCCGCACGGTGGAACCGTTGGGCAGATTGGCCTGCCGGGAACATATTGTGGAAATGGGCGGGAACACCTTGCCCAAGATGATCGGAGAACGGATCAACCCCACTGCCCGCAAAAAACTGGCTCAGGGTTTGCGGGATGGCGATCTGGCTATGATCGAAAAAGAAGCTGAATTGCAGGTGGAAGCCGGTGCTCACGTGCTGGATGTCAATGTGGGCACCCACGGCATTGACGAAGTACAGGTCATGGCCGATGTAGTGACATTATTGCAGCAGAGCGCCAGTATACCGCTGTGTCTGGATTCTACCAACCCAAAGGTACTGGAGCAGGGGCTGAAACAATATCAGGGTAAAGCTCTGATCAATTCGGTCAACGGGGAAAAAGCCAGCCTGGACAATATTCTGCCTCTGGCTAAACGGTATGGAGCTGCAGTGGTAGGTTTAACCCTGGATGAAACGGGAATACCGCCTAAAGCAGAAGGCAGGCTGGAAATAGCCCGGCGGATTGTAGCTGCCTGTGAACAGTACGGCATAAAACGACAGGACATTTATCTGGACAGTCTGGTGTTTACTGTGGGAACTGATATCAACGGGCCGCGGGAAACCCTGCGCACCATGAAACTGATTCGCCAGGAGCTGCCCGGTGTCAATCTGTTGCTGGGTGTCAGCAATGTATCGCACGGATTGCCGAACCGGCCCAAAATCAACAGCGCCTTTCTGGCTATGGCCATTGGCAATGGGCTTGATCTTTCCATCATCAATCCACTGGATGAAATGATGAAGAATGCATGGCAGAGTGCGGCACTGTTGGCTGGCCGCGATGCTAATGCGGAAAATTACCTGATGTTAAACAGTGAGCAGGCTGCAGCTGCGCCCGTTGCCGCCGATGAGGCGCCAAGTCTGGAAGTGGTAAAGCGTTCTGTGGTAAAAGGCAGCTCCAATATTGAACAAGTGGTGCAGGCGCTGCTGGAGCAGGGCGTAGAGCCGATGACGATCATTAACGAGGGTCTGATTGCCGGCCTGAACGAGGTAGGAGAGAAGTACGAAAAAGGCGTATTCTTCCTGCCGCAGCTGATGCGCAGTGCAGAGGTATCTCAGCAGGCTTTTGAGCTGTTAGAGGGCCATCTGCAAAGCGGAGAGGGCATGCAGAAAGCAACGCTTGTTATTGGCACCGTAAAAGGTGACATTCATGATATTGGCAAAAATATGGTGTCGGTGATGGTAAAAAATCACGGTTATCGGGTTGTTGATTTAGGGAAAAATGTGCCGGCTGAGACCTTTGTTAATGCGGTACTGGAATATCAGGCCGAATTTTTAGGGTTAAGTGCGCTAATGACTACGACCATGCAGGAGATTCCCGGTGTGATTGCGCTCTTGCGGGAAAAATCGCCGCAGACCAGGGTGATTATCGGTGGTGCTGTAATCACAGAAGAATTTGCTGAGGAAGTCGGTGCAGACGGTTTTGGCCGTGACGCTGTGCAGACAGTAAAAATAATGGATGAATTTTTGAAAGAAGGTACATCATGCTCAGGGAAAAACTAGAACGCAATGAATTTGTAGTAACAATGGAAGTGGATCCGCCTCGCGGTGCCGATCCGTGGCCGGTATTCACGGCGATTCACGATTTGGCTGACAAGCTGACTGCTGTGAATATTGCGGACAGTCCCACAGCCAAATTGCGTATGAGCCCGATTGCTCTGGCCCATCTGGTGCAGGACCGGCTGCGTTTGGAGACCATTTTTCATCTGACTTGCCGTGACCGCAATCTGCTAGGTCTGCAGGCAGAACTGCTGGGTGCTTATGCGTTGGGCGTACGCAATATTTTAACATTAACTGGGGACCAGCCGGAACTGGGCGATCATCCTGATGCTACCGGTGTGTTCGATGTGGATTCCAAGGGTCTGGCGCAAATGGCCGCCAGTCTGAATCTGGGTCAGGATTATTATGGCCGTGAGCTGGATAATGGTACGAACTTTTTCATTGGTGCAGTGGCCAATCCGGGTATGGACGATATCGCCCGGGAAGTGGCCCGTGTGCAGGAAAAGATTGCCCATGGCGTGCAGTTTTTTCAGACACAGCCTGTGTATAGTGTAGAGCAGGTGGAACGGTTTGCTGCTGCGGTGGATACCGATGTACCGTTTATTTATGGTATTATGCCGGTGAAAAGCGTAAAACAGGCCAAATATCTCAACGAGAATGTGCCTGGCGTGCATGTACCAGATGAAGTAATTGCCATTTTAGAGCGGGATGGCGCACAGGGCGGTATGGAATACCTCAAGCAGCTGGTACAGCAGCTGAAGCCGATTGCTGCCGGCATTCATATTTTTCCGATGCGGCAGTATCATCTGGCAGAGCAGCTGATCGAGGTGCTGTAAATGAGTGTGGTGCATCACTTGCAGCAATTTCATATACCTTTTGATGTGGATGCGTTTATGAGCGGGCATAAGGATTGTCCTGATGACAAACCGCTGGTTCAGGAACTGTGGCAAAAGGTTACACCTTCCGTGTTTTGGCGGGAGGAAACTATCAGCAGCAATGATGGTGATCGTTTAGTGCTGGGGCAGGATGCTTTGCAGATAGACAGCTGTTATGTGTGCAAGGGGTTGGCGCAGTGCAATAAGGCTACCATGATGGCGCTGACCATCGGCTCTGGACTTCCCGATGAAGCACGCACGGCAGCACAGCAGGGACAGCTGTACCGTAGCGCTGTTGCCGATTATATAGGCTCTCATGCGGTAGAAATGCTGGCGGAAGCGTTTTGTCAGTATCTGCAGCAGCAGGCGCTGCCCAGAGGCTTGTATGCGACCTTGCGTTACAGTCCCGGTTATGGGGACTGGGCCCTGACAGCGCAGACGGATGTGTTCCGCTTTCTGAACCACTGCAAAGGACAGATCGTGCTCAGTGAGAACTGTCTAATGGAACCGATCAAAAGTATTACCGCTATTATTGGCTGGTCCAGCCAGTGGCAGAAGCCTGAATATCCCAAAGGTGAGCACAACAGTTTCTGCAATGGTGGACATAATTGTGCCGCCTGTGTTACCTGGGCCTGCCGCAAAGGAAAAAGGGTAAAATAAAACGAGGAGTGTTTCTTTTGTTTGATTTTTCTGCTTGAAAAGAGGTTGTCTGCTCTTATGCAGGTTTCGCATAAATCTTACAAAAGTCGGCTTGACTATTACAAATCGGTGCATTAAAATAAAAAACGATAGGGCACTTTTTCTCATTTGTTTACAAAGGAAAAGTAAAATACACGAAAAAGGAAGTGAGTCAGATGGATCTTGGGCCCAGTCGAGCGAGAAGCTGCAAACAACTGCATACTGACTCACTGTTTTTTGTATGATCATGCCGGAAAATGGTGAGTCACAGGAGGGAATTTACTGTGAAAACCATTTACAAAACATCGGAAGAAACCGGATACCTGGAAGAAGTATCGGAGTATTGTGACGGCAACTGGGTAAATCTGATCAGCCCTACTGCCGAGGAAGTAAAAGATGTCAGCCAGCATTTTGATATCGAACTGCAGGATATGATATCGGCACTGGACGAAGATGAACGAGCCCGTGTCGATGCCGACGATGATTATACCTTGATTATTATTGACGTTCCTTACCGGGAAGAGGAAGACGGCCGGGACGCTTACGGAACAGTGCCAATGGCCATTATTCTGGGCGATAAGCAGCAGAAATATATCATCACCATCTGTCTGCGGGAAATACCTCTGGTGGAGGATTTCAGCCGGGGCAAAATTAAAAAATTCTACACTTACAAAAAAACGCGATTTATCATTCAGATTCTGTATCGCAATGCAACCTATTATCTGCAGTATCTGCGCATGTTGGAACGTTCCAGCGGAAAAATCGAGCAGGAACTGCACAAGTCCACACGAAACGAAGAATTGTTCCAGCTGTTGAGTCTGGATAAATCTCTGGTATATTTGAGCAACTCTCTGCGTGCCAACGAACTGGTACTGGAGCGGCTGATGCGGCTGGAAAGTGTAAAAAAATATCCGGAGGACGAAGAACTGCTGGAGGATGCTATCGTCGAAAACAAACAGGCCATCGAGATGGCCAATGTGTACAGCAGCATTCTGGATGTCACCATGGAAGCTTACAGCTCGGTGATCTCCAACAATCTGAACTCGGTGATGAAAGTGCTGACCTCCATCACCATTATTTTAACCATACCAACCATGATTTTCAGCTTTTTTGGCATGAATGTACCGCTGCCGCTGCAAGGGGCCAATGGTGTGGTTGCCATAGGCGGGCTGTCGCTGTTTGCGGTGGGCATGGCCGCTATTGTGATGAAATGGAAAAAATTATTTTAGATGCAGCGTTTCCAGAGAATCAGCTATCGTTATGGTAGCTGATTTTTATATGATACTTTGTAACATACCAAAAAGAGCCGGAGCAGGCTGGCAGTCCGCTGTAGATTAGCGAATAGGGCCAGTGTGATCGGCTCTTTTTGTATGCGTCAGGATAAGATCAGTGACATTTCACCAGCTGCACAATGGAAAGCGAAGCCATGGTCTCGGTGGCAGCACCGGTGATGGTGAGCTGACTGGACGAGGACAGGCGCAATGCGATTGGCGCAGAGGCTTCAATGATAGCCTGCGCAGTTACAGTGTGCGGCGTATCGGTAGATGTTTTGGCAATTACGCGCATCGTACTGGCCACATCCTGACGGTTCACCTGTAACGCAAAAGTGGTGTTTAACGTTGCCGCGGCCGGGATATTTACAATGTAGGTTACCAGATAAACGCCGGGCTTTAAGATCTGAAAGGTGCTGCCGTCCGAAAAAAAGTCTCCAAAGGTCTCAGCAGCTGTTTCTGATAAAGTAATGCCGTCAAAGGGCGCGTTGTTGGCCAGCAGACCGATCTGGAAAAACAGCGCATGCGCCAGCTGATCGCTCTGACAGGACGGCGGGCAGCAGGGCTTACAGCATGGTTTTTCGTTCATAGAAATTACCTCCTGTGACTGTAAAATCATAAACCAGTAACAGTGTATGCCCAAGAACACAGGTTGGT
>CAMFFG010000053.1 GCA_945949655.1 uncultured Peptococcaceae bacterium | reverse complement strand
CGGTGGCTATGGCGCTGCAGGGTGCAGCGAAAATCTGTATTGCCAATCGCAGCATGGAGAAAGCCGAGCATCTGGCTGAGCAGATTGCCAGCCTGAGCGATACAAAAACGGAAGTACTGGCCATGCAGGCATTGCAGGACCCGGCTTTGTATGCGCAGTACAGCACGGTGGTGAACACCACATCACTGGGCATGACGCCCAATGTGGACAGCATGATCCCTGTCTGTATTGATGCGTTAACACCACAGCATCTGGTTGTGGATCTGATATACAATCCGCTGGAAACTAAATTGTTGAGGCTGGCCCGGCAGCAGGGCGCGCAGACAGCGTCCGGTCTGGGTATGTTTCTTTATCAGGGAGTGCTTGCATTTGAAGCGTGGACAGGAATACGACCGGAAACTGCGGGCATGGAACAGAAACTGATCGAAAAGCTGAAAATTTAAGTTTGCATCCGGTGGCATTCTGTCTGAAGATAAAAATGTATGGAAGCAATGTAAAAAAGATAGATTTTATTTAGAAGGTGATAGAATTGGTTCGTTATTTGGAAGCGGGGGAATCCCACGGCAAAGGTCTGGTAGCCATTGTGGAAGGTCTGCCGGCTGGAATCCCGGTGGATGTGGCATTTATCAACAGACAGCTGGCGAGACGGCAGGGCGGTTACGGCCGCGGCGGCAGAATGAAAATAGAGAAGGATCAGGTGGAAATCATCACTGGCGTGCGGGACGGCAAAACGTTAGGCTCTCCGGTGACGCTGATGATTCATAATCGGGACTGGGCAAACTGGGAAGAAATCATGTCTGCGGAACCGGGCGCTGCCACAGACCGCAGAACCGTAACGCTGCCGCGGCCTGGTCATGCCGATCTGACAGGCGGCATTAAATACAATCATCAGGATCTGCGCAATATTCTGGAACGGGCCAGTGCCCGTGAAACAGCCATCCGGGTAGCAGTGGGTGCGCTGGCCCAGAATGTGTTGCAGCAGTTTGGCGTTGCACTGTGGAGCCATGTGGTCAGCATTGGTTTGGTGGAGGCCCTGCCAGATTACGATCGCCTGAACGATGCTTTGTATGAAACGCCAGTGTACTGCACCGATGCGGAAGCGGAGAAAGACATGATCCGGATCATCGATGCAGCGAAAGAGCAGGGTGATACGCTGGGCGGTGTGGTAGAGGTTGTGGTGCAGGGGTTGCCGATGGGTATCGGCTCCTATGTGCATTATGACCGCAAGCTGGATGGCAGACTGGCGCAGGCTGTCATGAGTATTCAGGCCTTCAAAGGCGTGGAGATCGGTCTGGGCTTTCAGGCTGCCACAGTGCCTGGCTCTCAGGCCCATGATGAGATATTCTATGAAGCGGGCAGAGGCTTTTATCACAAAACCAATCGCTGCGGCGGACTGGAAGGCAGCATGACCAACGGGGAGGCTGTTGTGGTTCGCGGTGCCATGAAACCCATTCCCACACTGTATCAGCCGCTGCACAGTGCTGATTTTCTGACCCATCAGGAAGGGCTGGCCTCAGTGGAACGGTCCGATGCCTGCGCTGTTCCCGCTGCTGCCATCGTGATGCAGAATGCGGTGGCTTGGACCATACTGGAAAGCTTCCTGGAAAAATTCGGCG
The DNA here is from genome assembly GCA_945949655.1 of uncultured Peptococcaceae bacterium. GTDB lineage: Bacteria > Bacillota > Peptococcia > Peptococcales > Peptococcaceae > UBA7185. Next base: position 5,946 of record CAMFFG010000053.1, on the reverse strand, counting down.
GCGATAATCTGGACGAAGTAAAACGGAATTACAATAGTTATCTGGAATATGTGAAGGCGGTTATGCAATGAAAAGTCTGATATTGGTCGGCTTTATGGGCACTGGCAAGACAACAGTAGGCCGTGTGCTGGCGCAGAAGCTGCAACTGCAGATGGTGGATCTGGATGCTGTGATCGTGCAGGAGCAGCAGATGGAGATCGGCGAGATCTTTGCCCGCTATGGCGAGGAACCGTTCCGGCAGATGGAGCATGAAGTGCTGTGCCGTTATGTCGTGCAGCCCGATCTGCTCATTTCGCCGGGCGGCGGCGCGGTGCTGCGGGCGGAAAACAGAGCTGTAATGCGGGAAAACTGCGTTGTCATCAGTTTAATGGCCCGTCCTGAGGTGATTTTAGAGCGCGTGAACAGGGAGGATACCGTGCGTCCTGTGCTGGAACAGCGGGAACCGGGACAGACCAAGCTGCAGCGCATTGAGCAGGTGCTGCAGCAGCGGATGCCCTGCTATCAGGAAGCAGATCTGGTTTTGGACACATCTGACCAGTCGCCGGAGGTGCTGGCCGATCAGGTAATTGAATGGTTGAATGGACAGGCAGGGGAGCGGATATGACAGTATTAAAAGAATTAGAAGTTGCGCTTGGCGTGCGCAGTTATGAAATCTGTATCGGCACTGGGATCTTGGCAGATTGCGGTGGGCGGATCGCCAATCTGGTAAAAGGACGGCAGGCAGCCGTGATCACCGACAGCAATGTAGGTCCGCTGCATGCCCGGACGGTACAGGAAAGCCTGGAACAGCAGGGCTTTGCTGTAACCGTGGTAACCATACCTGCTGGGGAAAGCAGCAAAAGCTGGCAGCAGGCAGAACAGATTCTGACCGTATTACTGGAACAGAAATTTCACAGGGATAGCTGCGTGATCGCGCTGGGTGGCGGCGTGGTAGGCGATCTGGCCGGTTTTGTGGCCAGTGTATACCAGCGGGGAATTGCGTTCTTTCAGATTCCCACCTCACTTTTGGCGCAGGTGGACAGCAGTGTGGGCGGTAAAGTGGCGGTCAACCATGCGCTGGGCAAAAATATGATCGGCGCTTTCTATCAGCCAAGGCTGGTCCTGATCGACCTGGATACCTTGCAGACGCTGGAACAGCGGCACTGGCAGAATGGGCTGGCCGAGGTAGTCAAGTACGGTGTGATCTACGATGCAGCGTTTTTCCATGATCTGCAGACGCACAGTGCGGCCATTCTGCGGCGGGATGTGGCCATTTCTGCTGAGATGATCGCCCGCTGCTGTCAGCTGAAGGCAGAAGTTGTGGCGCTGGATGAAACAGAAGGTGGCGTGCGGGCCAAACTGAATTATGGACATACCATCGGGCATGGTCTGGAACTGGCAGGCCATTATCAGGGCTATCTGCACGGTGAGGCTGTGGCCGTGGGAATGGTGCTGGCTGCCCGCTATGCGGCACAGAGCGGCATGTGTGATCCGGCTGTAGAAGCGGAGATAAAAGCGCTGCTGCAGCAGTTTCAGCTGCCGGTGCAGGTGGATAAGGCGCTGGCTCTGGACGAAATTGTGAACGGCATGCTGCTGGACAAAAAGGTGCAGGATGGTCAGCTGGTTTTCATCTTGCCCGAAGCCATCGGTCATGTTAAAATAGTAAAAGGAATCCCGCAGGACGTGATTGCTGATCTGCTGCGGGAAGAACTTCATGCATAGAAGGTGAATCGATGAAAGCAATTCGTGGGGCCCACACGGCAGCGGCGAATACAGCGGAGGCCATTCGCAGCTGTACGCTGGAGCTGCTGCAGACAATTCTGAAAAAAAACAAACTGCAGGCGGAAGATATTGTAAATGCTACCTTTACTGCCACCCGTGATCTGGATGCCGCCTATCCTGCAAAATTTGCCCGGGAACTGCCTGGCTGGGATCAGGTACCGCTGTTCTGTGTGCAGGAGATGTATGTGGAAGGCTCGTTGCCGAGCTGTATCCGTGTGATGCTGCTGACCGAGCTGGAGCAGTCGGCACAGGTGCAGCATGTGTATCTGGGAGAAGCAGTACGGCTGCGTCCCGATCTGAAACGATAACAAGGGTATAAACCGATAGAAAAGAAAGAAGGAATCATCATGTATACTGCACGGTTACGTGCCGATAAAATGGCTGCCTTAAAAGAAAAGGACACTGTAAAAAATAAAGTGATCACCATGCTGCTGTCCGGTCTGACCTATAAACACAAAGAACTGGGCCGGGACTGCACCGAACAGGAATGTCTGGATGTGATCGCGAAAGAACTGAAACAGGAAAAAGAAGCCCTGGAGCTGTCCGCTGGCCGGGAAGATAAAATTGCCGAGCTGCAGGCGGAAATTGCCATCCTGGAAAGCTATCTGCCCAAACAGATGAGCGCTGACGAAGTGGCTGCCGCCGTGGCAGATATTATCGCCAGGGCAGGACTGGAAACCACCGTGAAAAACAAAGGCATGATCATGAGAGCCGTAATGGGCGAGCTGAAAGGCAAAGCCGATGGCAAAGTGATCGGCGCTGCGGTAGATGCGCTGCTGAAATAAGTAACAAAAGCTGTCATTCTGAAAAAGTATGGCGGCTTTTTTCTGGAGGGTTGTGATGAATAACAGCAGATTACAGTACAGAACCTTTACAGCAGCTGATATCCCGCTGGTGGCAGAACTGTATGTGGCTTCTTTTAATGCGCCGCCCTGGAATGATGCATGGACGGTGGAGACTGCCAGCAGACGGTTGAGCCAGATGCTGCAGCGGGACAGCGCCTACGGATTGCTGGCTTATGACGAAGCGGGCCTGTGTGGCCTTGTAGTAGGGGATGAGGAGCAGTTCTATTATGGTCCCCAGTTTCAGATTCGGGAATTCTGTGTGGATAACAGCCGTCGGGGACAGGGGCTGGGCACAGCAATGTATCAGGAACTGGAGCAGAGATTAAAGCAGCGGGGTATTGTAGAGATCGTGCTCTACACAATGCGTCATCCGGCAGCAGAAGGTTTTTATCAGCGGCAGGGCTTTGCAGAAGCAGCTGATCTGGTGTTTATGAATAAAAAAGTCTGAGGTGCAGAGGTACTACCTCAGACACTACAGACCCTTGTAAACCAGTAGGCTGAGCAGATCCTTTTACCTTAGACTTTTTAGGGAAACCCTCAGACCATCAGCGAAATTTTTTACCAGAAAGGCGCTGATTGCTGTCAATAGCAGGACAATACAGATATTTATCCACAGGTGACTGGTGCATGCCATCAGAGAAAATGGCCCTAAAATCCAAAAATGATGTACCAGATAAATATCGTAGGAATACCGGTTAGATAAGTTTAAAAGATGGTTCAACCAGTTTGGGACCCCGTTTTTCAGCAGAGTGGTAAACAGAATCTTTCCATACGCAAACAGCAATACACCAAGCAAAACATGTGCGTAATCGCATAGCAGATAATACTGGGTGGTCCATTTTTCCGGTAGAGGGAAAAGACTAAGGTAACGCACAGAAATCTGGATTCCGTTGCAGATAATACCCAACAGTGTCAGTGTTACCAAGACAGAGATACGTTCCTGTGTTCGATACCGCGTAATACGGTGTAGTACAAAGCCAAACAGATAGCAGGATATCCAGGCCGGATTAAAATAAGTCAGGATAAAGTGAAATACCATGGCATGCAGAATAAGCAGGAACATGCAGTAGCTCCAGAACACGGGCGCAGATTTCTGATCTATCCGGGATAAGAACGCATGGTATAATGGTGTCAGGAGATAGCACATCAGAATGGTGGGAATAAACCACAGATGCTGACCACCGTCGATGGTATCCAATGTCAGCAGTGTCCCAACTACCAGTGGCCAGGTAAGCTGACCATGTTGGTCTAACAACAAAAAAGAAGCGATCAGTGCCGGAAATACGACCAGTTCGTAATCGAACAGAATTTTTGTAAAAGTTTTGCGATAGAATGAACCGGCATGGATTGTATTCCGGTTACCATACAGATAGCCGGAGATACACAGAAATATCTGTACCCCCACGTTAAACCACCAGGCCAGTTCCATCTGCAGGTACTGCATAAAATGACAAAGTACAATAAAGAGCATGGCCATCAGTCGGATCAGGCTGATAGAAGGATCATATTGTTTCATGGTGAAACGCCTCGCATTTCGGTAAGATGATAAAAAGCCACCCAAAAACGAGTGGCTTGATTAGATCTTGTCTGGTAAATTGAATGCTGTGTTACTGGGCAGAATCATACTGCTGCTTTGCAAAAGCGGCAGCGGCCTGTAAATCTGTATCGTCTGGATGACCTTTTACCATATCGTAGTTTTTCAGCATCGCTTCCGCCTGTTCGTGTATAGCCGGGTCGTGCAGCAGCTTCAGATACTGTTCCTGTACAGACATCGGCATTTTGCCGGTGCACATGAAGGTGCCGGTCAATGTGGCGCCCTGCGGCAGATACTGCGCGGCGTTATCCATAATTTTTTTGAAGTAGTCTTCCCCTTCGCCGAAACCAGCGGTACCGAACAGCGCAATTTTAGTGGCTGGAAGCTGCGGCAGCAGTTTCTGCGACTGTTCCGGGCAGGATAAACGGTCGGTCCAGAAGCCGTAGAAGATCAGATCGGCCTCCGCAAATTTTTCCGGATGCTTGAAGGCTTCGATGGTAGAATAAAAACAGAGACAATCGTCTTCCGGTAATGTGTGGCGGATGATTTGAGCTACATGGGCGGTGTTGCCGCTGTGGCTGTCATAAAGAATTGCGTAACGCATAAACATACCTCCTGAAAAATCAAAATGTTTATATTTATTATACACTTTTTGCAGGAGAGGTCAACCGGAGCGGTGCGAAGAAATCTCTTTTCCCGCCAGAAAAAATGCGGTATACTATAACATAATAACAGCAAACGGAGAAAGGGGTTTTTATCATGCAGTATCAGGTAGAAAAAGAAGACAGAGAAGCCTATCTGGCTTCCACTCATTATATCGACTGGCAGAATCCGTTGATTCTGCAGAAGGCGGAGGCATTATTTGCCGGCTGTCAGAACGATAGGGAAAAAATAAAAGCAGCCTTTGATTTTGTGCGGGATCAGATCCCGCATTCCGGCGATATCGGCAGTCACAAAATCACGCATACGGCTTCAGAGGCTTTGGCAGAAGGAGAAGGTGTCTGCTATGTCAAATCCATGCTGCTGGCAGCGCTGCTGCGCAGCCAGGGCATTGCCACAGGCCTTTGCTACCAGCGCCTGGCGCGGGCCAACGATCATATTATTCATGCACTGAACGCCATTTATCTGGAAGATCTGCAGAAATGGGTGCGGGTGGATGCCCGCGGCAATCTGCCTGGTAAAGAAGCGGAATTTTATGTGGAGGCGCCGGATAAAGAACAGCTGGTGTTTGCGGTGCGGCCGGAACTGGATGAAGTGGATTATCCGGTCATTTATGCAGAACCGCCGCTGGTTACAACAAAGGTGCTGGAAGAGAATACAGATTGTATGGAAGTATTAAAAGAAAAACTGCCGGAACGGCTGTAGATGGGGGAAACCTATGACGAAGAAAAAACAGAAGAATCCGCAGCAGACAGTCCCTGCGGAAGAAAACGGGACAACGAAGGCTGCGGAGCGAAAACCCAATAAAAAAGAACGCAAGGCTGCGGAGGCGAAACGCCAGAAAGAGCTGCAGGCTATTCGAAAAAAATATAACATTGTGATTCTGATTGCAGCACTGCTGGCTGTGATCGTCAGCTTCAGCTCATCCTCTCTGTATGGGCAGGATCTCTACAACTGGATCCAGATCGGCTGCTATTTGCTGATGGGCTTCTGCGGCGGTCTGATGATGTATGCATCCCGCTATGAGGATACTGACAAACGCAAAAGCAGTAAGCATACCATGGGCCTGGTGTTTGTCGTGATCGCGCTGGGCATGATTTTATCGGATCTGGTGCGGTTGTTTATGCAGTAAATACAGTACAGACA
>CAMFFG010000052.1 GCA_945949655.1 uncultured Peptococcaceae bacterium | reverse complement strand
CGGTGTAGATCACAGGGATCCCTTTTGGTTCTGCCGCATTGTAGGAAGCCTGTGCCGACGGTGTGGCAATGGCGCAGATCAGATCAACACCGGTGGAAACATGGCTTTCGGCGATCTGGTTGGCAATGCCGGGATCTGCATTGGCATTGGAATAATCAAACTCAATATTGACCCCTTCTTCAAAACCAGCCTGCCGCAAGCCTTCGATAAAGCCTTCCCGGCAGTTATCCAGCGAACCGTGATCGGCAAACTGATTGATCCCGATCTTATAAGTTTTGTCTGTCTGGCCTGCATCCGACTGACTGTCCGCACCCTCGTTTCCACCGCAGCCTGTGGGCATTAGGCCCACACAAGCTGCCAACGATAATACGATACCTAATTTTTTTACTGCCTTTTTCATCAAAATCGCTCCTTTGGTTTTCTTTTGTTTTTACATTTCTTTTATAAATTCAGTTGCTGCTCCACCAGTCACTTATCATAAAACCATCCCCTTTGCCTCCGTGCGTAACAAAAAAGCACCTATCCCCTCTAAGGGACAAGTGCTGATCAGCTCCTGCGGTACCACCCAAATTAGCCTTATGGCTCGCTCGTTTCATACACAAACATGTATGCTTCCTTTGTAACAGGTGAAGCTCCCGTCAACGCCTACTGTCAGTTCGGGTTGCCCTCATAAGCCCATTCCATACAAGCTATTATACTGTGATCCCACCATCCACAGCTCTCTGCCATAACGCACTTTGTATGTACTCTTCTTACTCAACGGTTTCAGAATATAAAACTCTCTGTGTTATATGATATGTGATTCTCCCGGTTTTGTCAACTGTTTTTTCTAAAACGTACTCTGCAACGACATCTGCTCCATAACGGGATACTCCATCCGATTGGTTTCATCGTATTCATATTCATATACACCGGCTACCAGTTCTTTGCTGTTTTTGTGATAAACCTTTGTTAAGGTATTAACGCACTTGTCATAGCTGTAATCGGTATTGGTTTTCCATCCGTCATCACTTTTTGTGGTGATCTGGTTCAGGTTATTCAGCTTGTAGTCTACCACTACTCGGTACATTTATATCGTTATAATATAATCACATTCTCTAAAACATATCAAAAATTAAATATAATACTACTCCCGAATATGAACTATTTTTTCCATATATACTATTCTGTTTTCTCCATTATATAATGATATATTTTAATTTCAACCGTTGTCCATTTCTTATTTTCCCGCCTAAAGGCTTTATTTTCTGATATCCAATTTTATATTCCAGCATATCATACTAGAAAATTATACTATTAATTGAAAAACTTTCTTTACTATTATTTGTTACTTTACCTGGAATAAAATCTTCAACCTTGCCAATTATGGACGCATATTTTCCATGTTCATACATTTTATCGAACTACTTATACATATCTATCAGGCCCTTATCAAACTGCATAAAAATCATTAAAAGGAATACCACTGCTATATAAGATACTATTTTGATATTTTTTCAGTTGCTTTATCTTTTTCTAATGAACTCCATTTTATAACAAACGAGTACCCTTTAGGCAACAAGAAAAACATTCCCAAAAAGATAAGTTGTATTATAATAAACTCCATCGGAAAATGTAATTCATATAAAATTTCTCCATACATTACCATCACATTCTTGCAAAATAAAAAAAGAGCTATTACTCCATAACATCATAAAAATATATATGTTTCCTCTTTTAACACTGCTTCTTCTAAGTGTAGCAATTGAATGTATGAACCAATTACTTATGCAAACATTCTTCTATCAAATTATACAATTCCTCTCTTGTTGCATAACTCCACATGTTTTTTATAAGCCAACAATTACCACAATATACAATTCCAATCATAATACAAATACATAAAAACATAAAAATATTTTCATTCGTTGATTGGTTTAAATAATAATTTACCGACACCACTTGTGCAAATAAAAATACCAATATATATGTGAGGTAGACTGGCGTAATACTTCCTTTCAAAATTGTACCATTATTTTGCCTGACCAATTTCCCTCTAAAACAATATTTTTGCTCTATCGTTAATGCGTTTTTCTTTTTTAAAGATGGGTTTACCACAATTACTATTTTATTTTTATAAATATATCCATATATCTCTCCATGTTTGGTGCTTCGATTTATCCAATCATATACATCACATACTTCTAATTTTGAACGGAAATTTTCTTTAGCTTTGTCCGTATCAATACCTGAGATAAAATTCAACTTGCTTCACCTCTTTAATAAGAAAAATAATATCATTTCCCATTATTAAAATAATAACATAAAAAACGGATCCAAATGAGTTTTAAGATGACGATAGTATTATTTGTGGGAATCCAAATTAGAAACTAGGACAAAAACCTGTTCTCGCAAAGTACTATACATAAGTTTTTGTAGTCACGACATCTTTTTAAATTACTAAGTTTTTGTCCTAGCACCTGTATTTAAACATTTAATAAATTTTTATTCTTTTAATATCCTTGCTGCAGTTGAGCCAATACGTCCAAAACATATTGTTGCTGCTCACATGATAAAGAATTGAAATAATCTACTACCTTTTGAACTATACTCTTAGCTGCTTGTGGCACATTAATAATTATCGCGGGTTTGCTGTTTGACATCGTCCTGTGAAGTTCTGGTAATTTTACCCCACCAGATAAACCATATCCAATTAATTCTTTTCCCGATATATTTCCTATCGACTGGATTACTTCAGCCCCAACCAAAGGAACACTGCCACCAACTACATAACTTGAGCCAAGAATATCATAAATTGACTCAGCAGCTGGAGTAACTGTGCCATGAAAACCAGCTGAGGATGTAGGCGTACCGCCTCCAGCACTGCCATAAAAAAGAATTCCAATATTTCCTTTACTATCTATAACTAACTCTGCACCTCCATCTAATCTTCCTCCTAACGCCAATGCTATGTCTCCTCCAAGTCCTACTGTCCATAATCCTAACGGATCCACATACATCAGCGGATGATTGAGCACATAGGTATACTGTACCAGACTCTGCGGATTGCGCACATCACCTTTTACCGGGTCAACTGCTGCAAACCGTTTGTCTCCAACCTTATTGCCTTTGGTGCTGCCGTGTTTGTCTGCCGTATCATACATTCTGGCTTTGCCTGGTACATACCCAATACGCTGTCTTTTTCATGACCGGTATAGGTTTTCACCAAATCCAGTTCTCTGGTTCCGCATTTCAGCACTGCATTATGGGTAATGTTACCCCATTTATCATCTTTACAAAGCACCCTTTTATGTTATCTTATCAGAACCTGTCTGCTTTGACAATGTTTTATTCTAAACCGGTAAAAAATCTGCGCTAAAAGATATCCAGCTGCCGCCAGGCGCAGGCTTTTCACCCATAAAAAAATAACGGACAGGCGGTTCACACCGCCTATCCGTTATTCTGTTTACCGGCCTGATCTGCTTTGGCAAATCAGGATGCCTGTATGGTTTTTGCTATGCTGCTTTGTGCTCCTGTAGCAGCGGCAGAAAGCATTCCGCTGCCCAGGCTTTTACCAGCTGGTAGGTCTCCCGGCCCTCTGCTGTGTGATACAGCAGGCTGCACACCGCTGGATTACGGGCTTTCAGCTGCCGCAGCTGCTGTTTTAGCGGCCCGTTGTAGGTGCTGATGGTCAGATTATGGTCGGCCTCGGTGGTCAGGATGATGGTCTCCTTTTCGTTGTCGCTCAGCTGTAGCATGGTCTCTCGCCTCCTTTTTACAGATGTTTTTCTCAACAGATGGACAGCGTTTGCAGCAGGGTGCCGTCGTCCGCTCTGTCGTACTCGTCAAAGTTGTACTGCAGCGCTTCCTCGGTGGAAATGCCAGCCAGGATCCGCTCTGCCCTGGTGGGAAAGTCGCTGAGCTTTAACAGCCCGTTCTGAAACTCGCTCTCCGCATATACGTCCGGCGGATACAGGATGGGTGTTTTCTGCTCCGCATCGTAGTACACGCCCTTGCCCAGCGCTTTGCAGATCTGCCGCAGATGCACAAAATAATGCCCCTCGATCAGCACCGCCTGACAGATATAGTCCTCCGCCGTCTGCAGGTCTGCGTTTACCACGCGGATGCGCAGCTGCAGGATGCCGTTTTCCCGATATGCAATGCCGAAAAATTCTAAAATGGCTCTGGTGTAGGCCTGGCTCAACAGCACAATGCGCTCGATGCTGCTGTACCAGTCGGCCCGGGGGCCGTCGATAAAGAAGCTCTCCACCAGGATACACGGCGCCTGTACCCGTTTCAGCCAGCCCAGCTGCTGGTTGGTCTTACAGCCTCTGGTGGCCACGCCCAGATATTTTTTTACGTTGCCATCAAACAGACTGGCCATGCGTGCCCCGTACTGGCAGTTTTTCCAGGGTGCGGTCTGATAGTACACCTCAAAGCCGCTGCCGCCGCCGGCGTTGGTGTGCAGCGCCAGGGCAAAGTCCGGCGCGTACTGGTTACATTCTGCAATCTCATCCTGCAGGCGGTCTTCCTCGTCGCCGTAGCGCGACAGCTTTACCTGTACGCCGTGCCGCATCAGGTCGGCACGGAGCTGCATGGCCATGGCCAGATTACAGTCGGCCTCCCGCAAAGCCCCGTGCACCGCGCCGGGGTCCGGCCCGCCATGGCCCACTGCAATAAAGATCAGCGGCGGCTGTTTGATATAATCCCGTTTACAATTCAGCAATGTGCGCCCTCCTTTTAATGATCTCTCTGCTGCCTGCTCTGCCCGCTTACGGGATCCACCGCTGATCCTTCCACCATACCCACAGCGCCGATATGGTCGTAAACAGCGCCGTCACCAGCGCGCCAAGCTCCTCCTCTGCAATGGGCAGCACACTGTAGCCAAAGGCCATCAGCAGCTGGTTGAGCAGCGCGATGAACAGCACCGCCGCCCGCGCCAGCATGGCAATTTGTTCCTGTTTTATAACAGCACCCCCTTTATCTCTCCCGCAGGGCCTGTGCCGCCCGGCGCCTTGCGGCGCCAGTGCCGGCCAGGTGTTACAGACAAGCCCCGCCGCTTAAAAGAGAAGCTCCTGGGTAACGGTCTCGATCCAGGCGCTTTTGGCCACCGTCACCGCATTGCCTTTGCTGTCCATCAGCGCACCGGTACCCACGATCACATCCATCGCGTTGGATACCTGCTCCGCGTCCAGTGAGGGCAGCGGATTGCGCAGGGTCTGTCTGCGGTTGGTATCTGCATCGGTGCCATACTCTGAAATTAATTTTCTGCTGGTTACGATCTCTGCCATTGTCCAATTCCCCCTGTTCTTCTATAAACCTGTACTGTTTTCCTGTAATGCCCGGGGCCGCTCTGCAGGCGACCCCGCAAGCTGCTGCACGATCCTGTTATGGCAGGATCTCCGTGGTCACAACGCGAAGCTCCTGCACTTCCTCGCTCTGCAGGCTGCCCATGGTCTGCAGCATGGTTTTGATGTTTTCATTGCTCGCAGCCGGGTCCACATTGGAAACGGTCTGCGAAGTGGTTTTGCCTTCTGCATTTTTTGTCACGATCATACCTTTTTTACTGCTGATTGCCATACACATCTCTCCTTTTTGTCTGATGCTGCTCTGTTTTTCTGTTTTCCTGTTCTCTGTTATTGCAATAACCCTTTCTGTAGGGCAGGCCCTTACCCTGCTATTATCTTACTACAGAGCGGCTTTTGCGGCAAACAGGCCCATGTGCAGATAAGCCCCCCAAAGTGTGCAATCTGCACCCTGCTGTGCAATCCGCCCGCAAATGTGTGCAATCTGACACTTTATTTGCAATTTGACGATAAAAATGTGCAATTAAGCCCCTAATTTCAAAAATATATTAGAAAATTTAAAATATTTCCTGTATTTCAGTTGATTTTATTCCAGAAAAATGGTATTATATAAGTGTAATAAGAATTTACTTTTTTATTAATATCTAACATTTAAGTAAGGGGGATTATCTATGCAACGACCAGCTAAACTGCGCAGCCTGTTTTACCGCTGGGAATCGCTGGCCGCCATTGTACCGGCCTATGATGACGATTTTCAGCCCACCACCCGGTTCTATTTCACCGATGGCTCCACGCTGGAGGTACTGTTTCCCATTGAGTCTGTCATGCGCGAATTTTTCGCCTATTTTGCAGTCAGCCAAAAACAGCTGCACCAGACCAGCGCCCGCTACCTGGGCGATGCCAGCCGCAAAATTCCGCTGAGCATTCAGAAAGATCTCTGTCTGCTGCCCATCAAGTGTCTGGAAGACCGCATCAGCCGCAAGCACCAGCAAAACAGCTACATTGTGGCCCAGCAGATCAGCCGCGTGCTGCGGGAGCCCAACAACGCCGCCACCATCCTATTTCAGCGATCCGGTCTCTGCCTGTATGTTCCCCAGTCGCCCCGCACCATCAAGCGGCAGCGGGACATGGCCAGCATCCTGATCGCCCGGTTTCAGCATTACTGATGCCCGGCATGGCCAATCAGGCTGACGCATAGACACACAAAAGCCGCTGCAAGGGGCATAGTACAGTCCCTGCAGCGGCTTTTGTTTCCTCGCCCGACATCGCATTTAATAGAAAGCCAGGCAAAAGTAGTTACTTTTTTCCAGAAAGCCCTCCTGCTTCTGCTTATAAACGATAAAATAAAAGGGATCCAAATCAGGAATGCGGATATTAACCCATTTCTTCTGGAAAGCCGATCAGTTTCAAACTGATATGATTATATTCATCAACAATTATTTCGTATTCTCATTCGAAGAAGTATATGATTCCCCAATTTCCATTTTCCATTTTCATTCTCAAAATACCTGTAATTGGTTCACCATATTTCTTTACTTTTAATGGTTCTGTTGTAATTGTTATCTCACTTAATGAAGTTAATTCTGCCTTATTTTTAGGCTCTATTTCAATAGCTAGTAGTTCAAAAGAATTATTTGCTATTTCTTTATAGTCCAAACTAAATTCTACAGAAAACAAACTTTCGAGCATTGCGGCTGTATTAGAATTATTCGTTGTTTTTCTATTAACAACATAATAATCAGCCTCTAGTAATGCATGATTTACCATTGATTCATTTTGGAGATATTCGTTAAAAGTGATTCTTCCTCCGGTCTGCTTAGAGAACGGATAATACTCCTCACGACCAGGCATTAAATGCTGGGAGCTGATCCCTTGATTCAGCATGTCGCATCCTTGTAAAACAATTTTAGAATCAAGATTATCATCTTTTAATGAAACAACTACCCCAATACTAACACATAGCATGACTGCTATAATGATACAGGTCTTTTTCTGTATTATTTTCACGGGTTTCCCTCCTGATTTGACTAATTCGGCATTCCGTAAATGGTTTCTTCTTCACCACCAACAAAGTTTTGAGAAATGTAATAAGCTGCTTGATAAACAACTTCTATTATACCACATTGCCCGATGCTATCTTATCAGAACCTGTCCGCTTTGACAATGCTTTATTCTAAACAAGCCAAAAACTGTACTAAAAGATACGCGACTGATACTACCGCGATCTTTTTTATCACTCCTTTTTATTTTTCCAGAAAGCTCAGGTCCCGGCCCTCCTGCTTAAACTTGTGGCGGGG
>CAMFFG010000051.1 GCA_945949655.1 uncultured Peptococcaceae bacterium | reverse complement strand
AGTTCAGACGTGTGCTCTTCCGATCTGGCGATGATCAGATTGCCTCCAGACCAGGATACAGCGATGATACAGCTGTACATGACCAGCTGCATGACAGGCGAGCTCCATAAGAGGATCTTTTCGGCGCGCAGCTGGGCTTCCCGCAGCTGGTCGGCGGCCTGCCGGAAGCTTTCTTTTTCGTGGTCCTCCCGCACAAAGGCTTTGACCAGATGAATGGCGGTCAGGTTTTCCTGCACCCGGGCGTTCAGCTTGTCGTATTTGCGCAGCATGAGCTGAAAGCGCGGGTAGGCGCGGGTGGCAATGATGTATAAGGCAATGGCCAGCACCGGAATGGCCACCAGAAAAATTTTAGCCAGGCTGGCATTGATATACACGGCCATGCAGGTGGCGCAGACGAGCATCATGGGAGCGCGCACGGCGGTGCGGATCATCATCATGAAGGCGTTCTGCGTGTTGTTCACATCGGTGGTCAGACGGGTGATCAGCGATGCGGTGGTAAAATGATCGATATTGCGGAAAGAAAATTCCTGCACTTTGTAAAACAGCTTCTGACGGATTCCTTTGGCCAGTCCGGCGCCTGCTACAGCAGCAAAACGACCGGCCAGCACACCGGCAGTCAGCGAGATCAGCGCCATGCCGATCATCAGAAGGCCCATGCGGGTCACGTAGGCTACATCGCCGTCTGCAATGCCCACATCGATGATTTTGGCCATCACCAGTGGCAGCAGGATCTCCATAAATACTTCGATCAGAATGACGGAAGGTGCCAGCAGCGCATATTTTTTATAAGGTCCCAGGCAGGATAACAAGTGGTTCAGCATTGGTTCAACTCCCTTATTGCGTGGTATCGGTAACTTTTTTATTATAGCCTGTTACGGAGGGGAATTTCAAGCTTTTGCCATGGGATTTGGCCGTGACAGATATTAAGAAAAAATGAAGATGGAGCGCAGGAAAATCTTTGGGAAAAGAAAGGAAGAAACCGCTGGAATGTGATAAAATAAATAACAGGAGATTGAAAAAAAGAGGGAATGGATATGGAACATCTGAAACAGAAGCAGGAGATCGTACTGGTGACGGGTGCATCGGGCGGCATTGGGCAGGCCACGGCGCGGCGCTTTGCTCTGGCCGGATATTCGGTGGTATTACATTATCACAGCAATAGAGCGGCAGTGGATGCGCTGGCAGAGGAGTTGGCGGGGCAGGGCTGCCGCGTTATGCTGCAGCAGGCGGATCTGCGGGACAGCGCGCAGGTAGCGCAGATGGTGCAGCAGATCGGGCAGCAGTGGGGACCGGTGGGGATTCTGGTGAACAATGCAGGCATTGCCCAGCAGAAGCTGTTTACCGATATCACCGATGCAGACTGGCATGATATGTTTGCTGTGCATGTGGACGGCGCTTTTTACTGTACAAGGGCTGTGTTGCCGGATATGATTCATCGGAAACAGGGCTGCATCATCAATGTGTCTTCTATGTGGGGGCAGACTGGAGGTTCCTGCGAAGTGCATTATTCAGCGGCCAAAGGCGCGCTGCAGGCCATGACCAAAGCACTGGCCAAGGAGGTGGGGCCATCGGGGATCCGGGTAAACTGTGTGGCGCCCGGTGTGATCTTAACGGAGATGAACACCCGCATGCTGGATCAGGAAACGCTGGACGGACTGCAGGAGGAGACGCCGCTGCAGGCACTGGGAACGGCGGAGGATGTGGCCAGTATGATCTATTTTTTATCTACGGCAGAGGCTGGTTTTGTGACGGGGCAGATCATCGGTGTGAATGGCGGTATGGTGATCTGAGCGGAGGGCTTTGTTTATATGCAGAAAACAGATAAGCAAGCTGTTATTGTGTAAAATAGAGGGTGGATACAGTATTATTTCAGAGAGAAACAGTGGCGTTTTTCACTATCAGAGAAGAAAAATGTTAGGGAAAACAGAAAACGGTAAAGTAAAGTACAGTGCTATGCAAACCGCATGGTTACAGGGTTTTGGAGGCAAAAACGATAAAAATTCTGAAGCATGATGACAGAAATTCTGCAGAAAAAAAGCAAAGTATTCATGATATATCGAAGATTTGAATTAGTTAAACTTATGGAAAAAAGGGTTGCAATTTTGCAAACTGTCTAGTATCATGTCTACATACAGAAGATGAATGTCTACATTACATAGACATCCATCAAAAGGGGGAGAAAGAATATGATTGAGACAATTGAAAACATTAATGGTATTGTGAATGGTATCGTGTGGGGACCGGTCATGCTGGCTCTGCTGGTTGGTACAGGGATCCTGCTGACTGTTATGTCAGGATTCCCGCAGATCACAAAGCTGGGCACTATCCTGAAAAGCACAGCGGGGAGCCTGTTTGGTTCCGAAGCGCATAAAAAGGGTGGTTCCGGTATTTCGCCTTATCAGGCTGTGGCAACAGCACTTGCATCTACCGTTGGTACCGGTAATATCACTGGTGTTGCTACTGCGATTGTAGCCGGGGGCCCTGGGGCTGTATTCTGGATGTGGATCAGTGCATTGTTTGGCACTGTGACCAAATTCTGCGAAGTTACACTGGCTGTAAAATTCCGTGAAAAGAATGAAAAAGATGAATGGGTCGGAGGCCCAATGTACTATATTGAAAATGGATTAGGATGGAAATGGCTGGCTGTTATTTTTGCCTGCTTTGCTACACTGGCTTCCTTCGGGATCGGCAATATGACTCAGGCCAACTCTGTTGCGAATGCGCTGAACTCTACACTGGGGATTCCAACTGCTATTACCGGTATCATTCTGGTTGTCATCGTTGCAGTGGTAATTCTGGGTGGGATCAAACGTATCGCATCTGTTACAGAAAAACTGGTTCCGGTTATGGGTGTTATCTATGTGATCCTGGGGCTGGTTACCATTCTGCTGAACATTGGCAAGCTGCCAGCTGCCTTTGCAACAATCTTCCAGGCTGCTTTTGATCCGCAGGCTGTTGTCGGTGGGGTTGTCGGTTACACAGTTATGAATGCTATCCGCTTCGGTTTTGCCCGTGGCGTATTCTCCAACGAAGCTGGTTTAGGTTCTGCACCGATTGCGCACGCAGCAGCAAACACAGACAATCCTGTAAAACAGGGGATGTGGGGTGCGTTCGAAGTTATTTTCGATACCTTCATTATTTGTACCATCACCGGTCTGGTGGTTGTTATGTCCGGTCTGTGGATGCCTGGAACAGATCTGAACGGTGCATCTCTGGCCATTGCTGCATTCAGCCAGTCGGTAGGTGCATTCGGTACATTCGGTGTTACCTTGGGTACTGTACTGTTTGCTTTATCCACACTGCTGGGCTGGAGCTACTACGGCGAAAAATCCATCGAGTATCTGTTCAAAGGGACCAGCTTTGTAGGCGGTGTCAGACTGGGATACAAAATCGTATTCATCTGTCTGGTGTTTGTAGGTTCCATCGGCGGTCTGACTCTGGTTTGGGATATTGCCGATACCTTAAACGGTCTGATGGCTCTGCCGAACCTGATTGCTCTGGTACTGCTGAGCGGTACCGTAACAAAAATGATCAAAGAATTTTTCCAGGAAGCAAAAACACAGAAAGACTAAAAGCTGTTATCAGAGGGGGAGGCCATTTTGGCCTCCCCTTTTTGTATGAGCAATTTGGGGTTCCACTTTTTATGGTACGGTGTGAGGGCAGAAGTTTTCTGCTTATGGCGACTGCCGAAAAAATTCAGATTACAGCGTAAAAAAAATATGATATAATAAAGCAGATTCTATATTAGGAGACGTTACCATGTTGGATTTTACATATGAAGGGAATCCGGCAGAACTGCCGGGTTTAACATTGGCTTATATCGGCGATGCGGTGTACGAACTGTATGTGCGGCAGCAGATGCTGAAAAAAAGTATCACCGCTCATACCTTACATCAGCTGACGGTGAAACGGGTAAATAATAATACGCAGGCGGCACTGCTGCTGAAACTGGAGTCGGAACTGACAGAACTGGAACAGAGCATCGCGCGGCGCGGCCGCAATGCCAAAGGGATCGTGCCCAAAAATGCAGATGTGCAGACGTATCGGAAAAGCACGGGGATGGAGGCGCTGGTGGGTTATCTTTATCTGATCAAGGATGAAGAACGGCTCAACTGGGTACTGGAGCAGATCGAGGAGGTAACAGGACATGCAAATCACAAATTATGAAGGGAATGATCTGCTGCAGGTGGAACTCTTTCTGCAACAGCATGCCAGTACAGATTCCGCTACGGTGCGGGAACTGCTGAAGACCTGCAATCTCTCCTTTGTTCTGGAGGGGATCAACCGCTGGCAGAGTACCATGATCTGTGAGCTGAAAGAATCTTATGTGCAGCAGAGTCAGCGCTATGTGACACTGCATGCCGATGGCTATACACTGCCGGATCTGAAAGAAGCAGATCGGCAGAAAGCTGAAGAACTGATTGGCAGAGCCTTCGCTTTATATGAAGAAATGTCACAGCTGAAAGAGGAATTCAAAGGGCGTCCCAAAAAAGAGCATTATCTGCACGGAATCCCGGTGGAGGATGCCCGCTATATTCTGCCTCTGGCAGTGAAAACCAATTTATCTGTGGCCATGACTGGTGATAAACTGCTGGAATGGTTCCGCATGATGAAGCGTCCGCTGGATCAGCAGATGTTTGCCGATGTGCATGCCGGCCTTTTGGCGTTATTGCCGGAAAAGGTGGGACAATGGCTGGAAAGCCAGGAATATATTTATGAAAACACCGGCCTTTTGAATCAGTTTTATCAGGATGAACTGGATCGGATCACTCCAACTAAACCGGTGGTTTTATTGCGGACCTTTGCGCAGCCGGAGCTGAAAGCCGGGCTGGGAGCGCTGACAAGCACAAAGGCGGAACCTCCTTCGGTGGTGTTACAGCAGTGGGGTGAGGATGCTGCCGAAAAAGCAAAAGGGGTGACCAGCCGTGTATTAGGCTATGGTCATGCCAGTATTGCGGAGCAGTGTCGTACGACCTTTGGCATGATGTTCAGTCTGGTTACCTATCATCAGCAGGTAAGACACCGTCTGCCCAGCACATTCCGGGAACCGTGGCTGAATATTCTGCTGGAGCCGGAACGGCCGCCAGTGATTCCTCAGTCTGTGATAGACGGCGGTTTTGAGCAGCCCTATCGTCGGCTGGTGCAGGATATGCAGCGTTTTCAGCAGCGGATCGCCGGGCACTACACAGGCGGTTTGTGGCGTTATTTTCTGCTGAACTGTCAGCAGGTAAAAGTGATCACCAGCACCAATGCCCGCATGGATTGCGGTATGCTGCAGGAACGGATCTGCAACAATGCCCAGTGGGAGATCAACCGCATTGCGGTGGCCAAACTGGAAGAACTGCGCAAGCTGTCTGATATCCTGTATCAGAATGCAGTGCCCTCCTGTGTTTATGGGGCCTGCAAAGAGGGAAAAATGACCTGTGGCCGGGCCGATGAAATGCGTGTGAAATACCGGCGAAACAGCTGATTATATAAAGAAAACAGATCAATAGAGAAATAAGGAGAACGATATGGGAGATATTTTTGGGCGTAATCCTGTTCTGGAAGCGTTAAAGAGCAATAGAACCATCAATAAAATATGGCTGGCAAAAGGGGAGCAGAAAGGTTCCGTTCGGGAAATCGTGGCTCTGGCAAAGGAAAAGCGGATCACCGTGCAGCTGGTGGAACGCAATAAGCTGGATAGCATGTTCCCGCATGAAAATCACCAGGGGGTGGCGGCTTCCATTGCGTCAGCCGATTATGTGGACTGGCGGGATATTGTAGATGCAGCACGAAAAAAAGGGGAAGATCCTCTGCTGGTCATTCTGGATGAACTGGAGGATCCGCACAATCTGGGCGCTATTTTGCGCAGTGTAGATGCAGTTGGTGCCCATGGTGTGATTATTCCCAAGCGGCGCGCTGTACCTCTGACCGACGGTGTGGCAAAGGCTTCTGCCGGTGCCATTGAACATGTGCCGGTAGCGCGGGTAGGCAACATTGTCCAGGTTATAAACGACTTAAAAAAAGAAGGGATCTGGATTGCCGGTGCCAGTATGCATGGCACTTATATGCATAAGCAGGATCTGACCGGTCCGCTGGCCATTGTGATCGGCAGCGAGGGAAAGGGCCTGGGCAAGCTGGTCAGCGAGAGCTGCGATTACATTGTGTCGATCCCGATGCAGGGCAGGATCAATTCTCTGAATGCTTCTGTGGCAGCAGGGGTGTTATTATATGAAGTATATCGGCAGCGGAATGCGGGCAGATCGTCATGAAAGAATATCTGATCGTGGATGGATATAATATTATCGGGGCCTGGCCGGAACTGCAGAAATTAAAAGAAGAGAATCTGGAGTATGCCAGGGCCCGACTGATTGAAATCCTGTCTGTGCATGCAGCGCTGAGCAAACGCAAAGTGATTCTGGTATTCGATGCATATCAGGTAAAAAAGAACAGTGGGTCCCGGGAGATGATCCAGGGTATCGAGGTAATATATACAAAAGAGAATGTAACGGCCGATATGGCCATTGAGCGTCTGACTGCACAGATCCCAAAGCATCAGAAAGTTTTTGTGGCCACCTCTGACCGCCTGCAGCAGGAGACTATCTGGGGGAAAGGCGCTTTTCGCATCTCCGCCCTGGAGCTCAAACGGGAGATTGAACAGACGGAAAAAGAACACAAACCCCATTATACACCGCAATTATATGTAGCAAATCGTTTGGAAGATCGAATTGATCCGGAGACAAGAAAAAAGTTGGAAAAACTATCCAAAAATATCTGATGCTTGTTGACAAAGAAGGATGAATACATTATAATTATGGTAATAAGTGGAAAGGGGCGGAGAGATGGAACAGACAGCACAGCCAATTGAGCCGACAGAACTGGAACATCTGACCGATGAGGAAATTGTAGAGCTGGCGAAAAACGGAAATGTTACAGCTCTGGAATACCTGATCAATAAATATAAAAATTTTGTGCGGGCTAAGGCACGCACTTATTTTCTGATTGGTGCAGACCGGGAGGATATTATTCAGGAGGGTATGATCGGATTATACAAAGCGATTCGGGATTACCGCTATGACAGGCAGGCATCTTTTCGCGCTTTTGCGGAGATCTGTGTGACAAGGCAGATGATCACAGCCATTAAAACAGCAACGCGGCAGAAACATATTCCGTTAAACTCCTATATCTCTCTGAACAAACCGGTGTTTGACGAGGAATCGGAGCGTACACTGGGTGAGGTAGTAACAACGGAAAAAGAAGGAAATCCGGAAGAAATGTTTATCAATCAGGAAAATCTGATGGACATTGAGAGCACTATGCAACGGATTTTAAGTCCGTTGGAGCAGGACGTGGTGAATCTGTATCTGGAAGGAAAATCCTATACAGAGATTGCGCAGAAGCTGGGGCGACATGTCAAATCGGTGGATAATGCATTACAACGTGTGAAACGAAAGTTGGAGCAGTATCTGGAGAAACGGGAAGATCGGGTCAAATAAAAAAGAAAAATCATCTAAATTGCAATAGCAAGTGCAACATTTATTTTAGCCGAAAAAATAATCCATAAATTTCCTGCAGCACATACTCTACACAAAACAGAGGTATCTGTC
>CAMFFG010000050.1 GCA_945949655.1 uncultured Peptococcaceae bacterium | reverse complement strand
TGGGCAGCTGGGCCAGCTGCGCTGCTACAGCCCGTCCGTCCTCGTTATCCTCAATCAGCAGCTTGTGATCGTACTGATCGGCAAGCTGTTTTAATAAATCTTTTACATCGCCAAAATCGGCCACCATACCGCGCTGCACACCGGTGGCCTGCAGTGTCTCACTGGCCAGTTCCACCACCATACGGTAGCGATGACCGTGAATGTTGCTGCACTTGCCCGCATAGCCGCTGAGATAGTGGGCGGTATCAAATTGTACTTCATTCTTCAAAATAAACATAATTCCCTCCAGGCATCTATCATAAAAGCTGGTTTCGTCAATATCCCGACCATTCCCGGAAGGCTTATGATAATAAAAAAGGCGCACCCAGGCGCCATCGATGGTTTATCCAACAAGCCTAGTTTTGTTTTACGACAGGATGGTCTTAATGAACTGTCCTTGCATATTTTTTGTTGACAATTGTCCTCTCCTTATGGACAAGCAGGTTTTCCTGCCACGCTTGCTATTATACCCTTCTTTTGCGAAAAAAGCAATGGTTTCGCTTTTTTCTGTTATTTTATCATCCGGCATACCGCATTTTGTATTTTTAAATGTATTTTGTATTATGGACAAAGTACCTTGATTTTGTTAAAACAGATAGGCTAATATATATGTACTGTGTTTCATGAAAATAAATGAAATCTTTATCTTTTATTTATATATTGAGAAGAGCAGGAGGCATATTTATGAAAAAAACTGTTCCGTTTACACTTGAACAGATCGAGCAGATCGCTCAGACTTACCCAACACCATTTCACATTTATGATGAGCAGGCCATTCGCGACAATGCCCGCCGTCTGACCAGCGCCTTCAGCTGGGCACCGGAATTTCAGGAATATTTTGCTGTAAAGGCTGCGCCCAACCCATACCTGCTGAAAGTGCTGAAAGAAGAAGGCTTCGGCGGCGACTGCAGTTCCATGGCTGAACTGGTTTTATGCGAGAAGGTTGGCATCACCGGAGAAAAAGTGATGTTCACCTCCAACGAAACCCCTATTGCCGAATATATCAAAGCAAAAGAATTAGGCGCTATTTTAAATCTGGACGATATCACCCATATCGAGTTTATCGACAGCCAGATCGGTCTGCCAAAAACCATCAGTTTCCGTTATAATCCCGGCCCGCTGCGGGGCGGCAACGAAATTATCGGTACGCCGGAAGAAGCCAAATATGGCCTGACCAGAGAACAGCTTTTTGATGCGTATCGCATCATGAAAGAAAAGGGCGCAACCAAATTTGGGATCCACACCATGATCGTATCCAACGAGCTGACCCGGGAGTACCTGGTGGAAACCGCAAAAATGATGTTTGAACTGATCGTGGAATTATCCAAAGCGCTGGATATCCGCTTCTCCTTTGTCAACTTTGGCGGCGGTATCGGTATTCCATACAAGCCAGAGCAGGAACCGGTAGATCTGGAAGCACTGGGCGCAGAGATCAAAGAACAGTACGATAAACTGATCGTGGCCAACGGCCTAGATCCGCTGAAGATCTGTCTGGAATGCGGCCGTATGGTGACCGGCCCTTACGGCTATCTGGTGACAAAAGCCATCCACAAAAAGGATACCTACAAGCATTACATCGGCGTAGACGCCTCCATGGCAAACCTGATGCGGCCCGGTATGTACGGCGCTTACCATCACTGCACGGTACTGGGCAAAGAAGATGCCCCAGCCGACCATGTATACGATGTAGTGGGCAGTCTGTGCGAAAACTGCGATAAATTTGCAGTAAACCGTCCGTTACCGGCCATCGAGACTGGAGACTATCTGGTCATCCACGATGCCGGTGCCCATGGACATGCTATGGGATTCAACTACAACGGCAAGCTGCGCTCCGCCGAGCTGCTGCTCAAGCCCGATGGCTCGGTAGAATGCATTCGCCGTGCAGAAACGCTGGATGATCTGTTTGCCACACTGGATTTCAGTAAACTGTAAAAACAACTGCAAAAAACAATGATAACACTATATACAGAACCTGCTGCAGATTTTAACCTGCGGCAGGTTTTTCTGTTGGCACTGATTTACCATCCAGAGATATTTGCCGTAAGAATATTGTGTACAAGCAGAAAACAGCAATTTCCTGCTTGATTTTTTATACCAGAAGGAATAAGATATTCTGCATTGACGTTGTGACAGGCAGCGTCCGACAAAAAATTTTCAACATAAGGAAGGCGCATACACTATGAAGATCATGATGCAGTTGGCCATCATCTTTTTTATCTGCCTCGTTGGGGAAGCCATCGCAGCCATTCTGCCCTTTCCCTTTCCGTCCAGCGTGATCAGCATGCTGCTGGTATTCTGTTTTTTGCTGTGGGGCCCGCTCAAGGTGTACCATATTCATAAGCAGACCGATTTTCTGCTGGACAATATGGCCTTTTTCTTTATTCCGCCGGCAGTATCCATTGTGGAGAATCTGCACTACATGGAAGGAAAACTGGCCATTCTCATTTTTATCTGTTTTGTCTCTATTTTTACTACATTCGCCGTTACGGCCTGGACCGTCACAGCCATGATTAAACTGGAAGAAAAACGAAAGGAGCGGAAACGCCGTGCAAGACTTGCTGCAAAATCTCAATGAAGTGCTGTACTCTCCTTATTTTGGTGTTGTGCTGAGTATCTTTATGTATCAGGTGGGCATCCTCATCAGCCGGAAGATACAGAATCCCATTGCCAATCCACTGCTGATCGCGGTGATTCTGATCATTGCCTTTTTGAAGCTGTTTGATATCCCTATGGAAGCATTCAGCAAAGGTGGCGATCTGATCAATCTGTTCCTGGCGCCAGCTACAGCGGCACTGGCTGTTCCCATCTACAAAAATCTGCAGATTCTGAAAGCCAATCTCAAGCCTATTCTGGCTGGCACCATTGTGGGTTCCTTTGCTTCTATGGCAGTCATATTTGGTCTGTGCAAACTGTTTGGTCTGGACAATACGCTGACTGCCTCTCTGCTGAGCAAATCGGTGACCACACCGATTGCCATGGGCGTAACGGAACAGCTGGGCGGTATCGTGCCCATTGGCATCGCTGCGGTTATCTTTACTGGCATTACCGGATCTATCATAGCGCCTTTTATGGTAAAGCTGTTTCGCGTGGAAGACCCTGTGGCCCAGGGTGTAGGTATTGGCACTTGCAGCCATGCTGTCGGTACTACCCGCGCCATTGCCATGGGCGAACTGCAAGGCGCCATGAGCGGAATCGCCATGGGGCTGGCCGGATTTTTTACGGTACTGTGGGCCTTTTTATTCGCAGCCATTTTATAACTGCAACAAAGGGATCTCTGTTTGCGCCAGCGCCAAAACAGAAATCCCTTTGTTTTTTAGGAAATTATTTTGAATCTTATACTATAATCTGTTATAATAGTGTCAGCAATTTTTAAATTACCTCAAAGGAGTGTTTTGTTATGCAGCATACCAGCCATACACAGGTTATCTTCGCAGACAGCGCAGAAGAAGCAAAAGAAAAATATTTAGCTCTGGGGATCAAACCAGACCACGATCCCAATCCACAGATCGACGTAATCAAAGCGACAGAAGATGAAGACTTCGACATCAATATGGATTTCAACCTGATCGGGGAAATTTCTGTCGGCATCGACGTTATGAACATCATCCGTCAGGACTACGAAAGAGCCTATGTGATTTATTACATCGAAGAGCACTAATTGCGCACAACAGGATATTGCAAAAGGGGACAGGCCCATACAGGCTTGCCCCCTTTTTATTGCGATTATATGGATATTTTTTTGAGCCATACCACTTATCTGTCAGCAAATTCGATACGCCATTTCCCCATCGGCAATCACAGCCCGCCCGTTGGTCCATTCCACCACCAGCGCTTTAAACGCAGCAACATCTTCTTCCCGCACCCATACATGCAGATGCACCATTTCATCATAAACAATATCTTTTGTATCATACTGCTTCAGGCGCAACTGGTTCTGTAACGAGCCCAGCATGGTGTAATCCACCGAAACCACCACCACCTGATATAATACGCGTGTAATAATTTTTGCGGCTTCTAAGGCAATTTTTGCGCCTTTGGTATAGGCCCGCACCAGCCCGCCGGTGCCCAGCTTGATGCCGCCAAAATAGCGGGTGACTACCACCGCCACATTGCGCACATCTTCTTTTTTCAGTACTTCCAGCACTGGCACGCCAGCTGTACCAGACGGCTCTCCGTCATCATTGCAGCGCTGGATATCGTTGTGATCGCCCAGCACATAGGCCGGCACATTATGGGTGGCATCCCGGTGTTTTTTCCGGATCTCCTGTATAAAGGCCTGGGCTTCTTCTTCACTGGCTACCGGTCTGGCATAACCGATAAATATAGATTTTTCAATTACGATCTCATCCTGACCGGCCTGTTCAACCGTGCGATATGTTTTTAACATAGCTTCCTCCGCAATTTTCTCCAAACTGTATATGACATAAATCATTTTCTGCATTTGCTGTTATTTTAGCATAGAGCAGCCGGCTTGCTCAATGTTTATTTTCCGCAGAAGGACTGCATACACCTTGCAATTCGATTTTTATTTTATACATTCGCTCCGGCTCCTCTTTTTTATACCAGAACGCAGCACGGATTCGACTGCTGTTGATTTTGTTTTTCTGATAGCGACAGTTTTCTCCCCCATAGAGAATTTCCATGCATGAAAAGCTGTGGATACTGCTGCACTGTTTTCTGTGGATAATGTGGATAACTCTGTGCATAACCATAAAATCGGGCCTTTGCTCTGTGTATAGTTTCGTGGATTTTTTTCAAAGCCTGTGCATAAGCAGTGGAAAACTGCATTTATAAAGTGAATCAGCCCTGTTTTCCCCCAACCGAAGCGATTCTCCCGGATCCGGTATGAATTTTTTTGCAAAATACAAAAAAGGTATTTGTCAAACGTGCGAATTTACAGTACAATATAATTATCATAATAAATATTTTGAACATTGGAGTGACGACGTATGAATAACTTGCCTCAGATCAACGCTGAACAGTTTGAACAGATCACCAAAGAAAACAAAGAAACCTGTATCGTGATCTTCTCTAAAGAAACCTGTTCCGTTTGTAAACAGCTGGCACCCATCGCAGAAAAGGTGGCAGCACAGTTTGAAGGCCAGGTAAATTTCTATGGTATGGATGTAAAAACGCCAGACGGTCTGGCTACATTCAAATCGCTGCAGCTGATGGGCGTGCCGCAGTCGGTGTTTTTCCTGAACGGGGAAATGAAAGAATCCCTGCCTGGTGCCATCAGTGAATCGATCTTCAAAAAAGAGATCAACGACATGATCAATCCGAAAAAGGGCTTCCTCGGTAAATTGAAAGGATTATTCAAATAATCCACCTTTGCGTTATTATTTTTCCTCCTGGGCTGCTGGAGCAGATCGGTTTCTTCTGCTGTGGCAGCCTTTTTCTGTCTGTTTTTTCTGCGCCGCTAGGCACAACAAAAAGCTGCCCCACCGATGCTGTTGCACATCGATCCGGCAGCTTTTCCGTATGTTTTTCCGCTAAGAAGCAATTTTACAGAAGCGGTTTTATAAAATTATTCCGACAGTCAGACCAGCAGCACATAAAGCACCGCCACCAGCAGCAACCCCGGCAGACCCAGAATGGCGATCAGCAGCACCGTCACCGGATTAATAGGCAGATGCACGCCCCAGTATTCGCCGATCATGCTGATAAAACACAGAATCACCACCGCCAGCACCGAATTCATCAGCAGCTTCAGCATCATCTGCACCGGCGCAGTGGCCAGACGGGCAATGAGAAAAATCAAAGCCACGGCAAAAAATACAAATAAAACAGTTTCCATCTGGATATGCGGCATAACACGTCCCCCCGGCAGTATAGTCTGTTTTATCCTATGCTGCGGCGCTTCCCATTATGTCAGCGGAGCGGAATATTTTCGCAGGTCAGCGATTCGCTTTTAGCCAGCCGCAACAGATATTCATACCGCCGCTCTGCCGCCATCACCTGATAGATCACCGCATCGATCAGGGCCGGGTCGCTGACCTCATTGTATACACTCTGCATGTTTTTCCACTGCTCCTTTGCCTCCTCCAGTTCCAGAGCCAGATCCATGCCCAACACCTCCATTTTTTCAATAGTGCCTTTCCCTACTGTTTTTCACTTTGTTCTATAGTATGTACGAGATGGACAAAAAATAATCACGCTGGCAAAATTGCATCCTCTTCGGTCAGCAGAGCTTTTCTGCCTGATGGCCGCACGCGCAAAAAATTTCCGAAAAAATGATTTTTCCCGCTTGACTTGCCCTTCCAAACATGATAGAATACTCCTTGCTGAAAGCACATGGAGAGATGTCCGAGTGGTCGAAGGAGCACGCCTGGAAAGCGTGTATACGGGCAACTGTATCAAGGGTTCAAATCCCTTTCTCTCCGCCAGAAGAAATCCCGAGAAATTCTCGGGATTTTTTATTTTATCCGGTCATTCGACCATCCGTTTACTTTTACATTTTCTTACCTTTCATCATAAGGAGATCGATACAGATGGATACCAGAACCAAACGACAACGGGAAAAAGAGATCGTCACGCTGATGATCACCCTGTACTGCCGCAAACAGCATGGCAGTACAACGCTCTGCCCTGACTGCTCCGCACTGGATGCCTACGCCAGACTGCGCAGCGACAAATGCCCGTTCATGGAGACAAAAACCTTCTGCTCTAACTGCAAGGTGCATTGCTACCAGCCGGAAATGCGGGAAAAAATTCGCGCTGTCATGCGGTTCTCCGCCCCCAGAATGCTTTTTTATCACCCTATTATGGCCATTCGGCATCTGATAGAGACCAAAAAAGAGCAGCGGCATTTATAAAGCACAATCGTAAAACATCATCAAACCAGGTGCGCTGTAACCCAAGACAAAGAAAACCCCCGCCTGTATGACCGGTTATTCTGTCATGCGGGCGGGGGTTTGTGTGTCGGGGCTGGTCTGTTTGGCGTGCAAGGCTTTTGCGCCTATGCCGTTTTTATAACGTGCCGGATAGAACCGCTGCACGGCCGTATAGCGGTTTGGGGCTAGTCCTGGGTGCGCAAATATGCACTGTACCGTTTTGCACCGTTACAACCGATCCTGCGTTGCCGTACAGCGGTCCCAGCAATTCCACCGGCATATAGGCCGTATTGCCCTGCAGCACCGGCGCTGCACCCAGCGCAAAGGGCGCGCTCATGCCCACCAGATCCGGATTGCTGGTTACTACAAAATACTGATCCTCCCCAATGGTTAAAACAGTGTGCATCACCCCATTATCCAGCGTGATGGTGCGGTCCTCATGCCATTCCACGGTGCAGCCCAGCGCATTTCCTACCGCCCGCACCGGCACCATAATGCGGTCGCCCTGGCGGTAAGCCTCCACCGAAAGTTCCACATCATTTACCACAATATTATAGTTCATAGCGGTCGGAGCTGCTGTCAACTCCGCTGTTGGCTCCGGACATACGGTAATATCCTGCTGCTCCGCCCATACCGGACTGCCTGCCGCCCCCAGCAGGGCCACTGTTAATGTAAATGCAACTGTTTTTTCAGTCCATGATTTCATCCTAATATCCATCCTTTTTATGGTTTGTTGTACAACATTATCTGTAAGTCCATATAAAAATGCTGATTGGATTAATGAATT
>CAMFFG010000049.1 GCA_945949655.1 uncultured Peptococcaceae bacterium | reverse complement strand
AAGAATTGCAGGCCTGCCGGGAAGGGTATATTTATATCCACGATATGTCTGCCCGCCGGGATACCATGAACTGCTGTCTGTTTGATGTGGAGCACGTTTTAAAAGGCGGCTTTGAAATGGGCAATCTCTGGTACAACGAACCGAAAAGCCTGAATGTTGCGTTCGATGTCATCGGCGATATTGTGCTGAGTGCGGCCAGCCAGCAGTATGGCGGCTTTACCATTCCCAGCGTGGATCTGATCCTGGAACCTTATGCGGAACTGAGCTACAGCAAGGATGTGCAGAAATATCTGGATCTGGGACTGAGCCAGGAACGGGCCGAAGAAGAAGCCATGAAAAATATTGAATATGAATTCCGTCAGGGATTTCAGGGCTGGGAATACAAATTCAATACAGTTGGTTCCAGCCGTGGCGACTATCCTTTCATCACAGTGACCACCGGGACAGGCACTGGCCGGTTTGCCAAGATGGCCTCCATTATCATGTTTGAGGTGCGCCGGGGCGGACAGGGAAAAGAAGGCTTTAAAAAACCGGTGCTGTTCCCTAAGATCGTATTTTTGTATGATAAAGATCTGCATGGACCGGGCATGCCCTGTGAAGATGTGTTTGAAGCGGGGATCCTCTGCTCCAGCAAGACCATGTACCCCGACTGGCTGAGCCTGACTGGCGAAGGCTATGTGGCCAGCATGTATAAAAAATATGGCAAGATCGTCAGCCCGATGGGCTGCCGGGCGTTCCTCTCGCCGTGGTATGAGCGGGGCGGCATGAAACCGGCTGACGATGATGATGTGCCGGTATTTGTAGGACGGTTCAATATTGGCGCCATCAGCCTGCATCTGCCCATGATCCTGGCCAAAGCCCGCCAGGAAAGCCGGGACTTCTATGAAGTGCTGGATTACTATCTGAATCTGATCCGTAAGCTGCATATTCGCACCTATGACTATCTGGGTGAAATGCGTGCCTCCACCAATCCGCTGGCATACTGCGAAGGCGGTTTCTATGGCGGACACCTGGGCATCCATGATAAAATAAAACCGCTGCTGAAAACGGCGACGGCTTCCTTTGGGATCACCGCATTAAACGAGCTGCAGCAGCTGTATAATAAAAAATCTCTGGTAGAAGACGGTGCCTTCGCGCTGGAAGTGCTGGAACATATCAATGCCAAAATCAACGAATTTAAGGAGGAAGACGGCAATCTGTATGCCATTTACGGCACACCGGCCGAATCGCTGACCGGCCTGCAGGTGCAGCAGTTCCGCGCCAAATTCGGTATCATTGAAAATGTTTCTGACCACGCTTATGTGAGCAACAGCTTCCACTGCCATGTATCGGAAGATATCACACCCATTGAAAAACAGGATCTGGAATATCGGTTCTGGGAACTGTGCAACGGCGGGAAGATCCAGTATGTGAAATATCCCATCGATTATAATATGGAAGCCTTAAAGACACTGGTGCGCCGTGCTATGGATATGGGCTTCTACGAAGGCGTCAACCTGTCGCTGGCCTACTGCGATGACTGCGGCCATCAGGAACTGGAAATGGATGTCTGCCCAAAATGCGGCAGTAAAAACCTGACAAAAATTGAGCGCATGAACGGTTATCTGTCTTACTCCCGCGTGAAAGGCGATACCCGGCTCAACGATGCCAAAATGGTAGAAATATCGGAAAGGAAGAGCATGTGATGCGGTATCATAATATTACCCATGATGATATGTTGAATGGCGATGGGCTGCGTGTGGTGCTGTGGGTAGCCGGCTGCACCCATCACTGCCCCCAGTGTCAGAACCCGATCACATGGGATATTGAAGGCGGTATTCCCTTTGACGAAGCCGCCCATGAGGAAATCATGCAGGACTTGCAGAAAGACTATATTTCCGGTATTACATTCAGCGGCGGCGATCCGCTGCATCCGGATAACCGGGCCGAGGTGGCAAAGCTGATTACCGAGATCCGGGCCAACTATCCGCAGAAAACCATCTGGCTGTATACCGGCTTTGTGTGGGATGCCATCAAGGATCTGCCCTTTATCAAAGAGATCGACGTGCTGGTGGATGGACCATTTCTGATGGACAAACGGGATGTAAAGCTGCACTGGCGCGGCAGCTCCAACCAGCGGGTGATCAACGTGAAAGAAACCCTGCGTCTGGGTCAGATAGTACTGTGGAGCGAGTAAGCCGTCAAAAATATATATTGCTGCCGACGGGCAGCAGAAAAAAGTCGTTCAGATGTTACATCTGGCGGCTTTTTTGTTTGGAGCAGACTTTGTGCACCGTTAAGCTGACATTCTGAAATCGGAGAACTGGTTTTTGACAGAAGGATATACACATTCCGGCTGTAATGTGTTAAAATAAACTATATATTTTTTTCGAGGTGTCATGATGCAGAGAATCGCAAAGTTTCATAAAGTAAGTTTTGAGCAGTTTCAGGAAGGCTGGCAGGATACCTTCGGGCAACCGGCCGAAGCTGCTGTATATGATGCAGTAAAATTACCAAAGCGGGCCACATCCGGCTCGGCGGGATATGATTTCTTCAGCCCGCTGACCTTTACGCTGGCGCCGGGAGAGACCATCAAGATCCCCACCGGTGTCCGGGCAGAAATTGCCGAAGGCTGGGTGCTGCAGTGCTATCCCCGCAGCGGGCTGGGCTTCAAATATCGCCTGCAGCTGAATAATACGGTAGGGATCATCGACAGCGACTATTTCTATTCGGATAACGAAGGCCACATTTTTGCCAAGATCACCAATGACAGCAAAGAAGGAAAGACACTGACGGTGGAAGCCGGCCAGGGCTTTATGCAGGGGATATTTATGCCCTTTGGCATTACAACCGATGATGACGTGACAGAGATCCGCAACGGCGGATTTGGAAGCACAACAAAATAGATGCAGCGCGCGGGACGGTCTGTTATGGTATGCGGAGACCGTTTTCGCAGAAGGAGGCAGTTATTATGCAATGTCCGGTTTGTCACAGTGACAGTAAGGTATTAGATACAAGATGGATCGAAGAGGAGACCGCCATCCGGCGCAGACGGGAGTGCAGTGTTTGCGGAAAACGATTCGTCACCTACGAAAAAGTGGAGGATAAGCCACTGGTGGTGATCAAAAAAAGTGGACGGCGGGAACTGTTTGATGGCTCAAAATTACTGAAAGGGCTGGCAAAAGCCTGTGAGAAGCGTCCCATTGACATCGAACAGCT
This sequence comes from uncultured Peptococcaceae bacterium, assembly GCA_945949655.1. Classification (GTDB taxonomy): domain Bacteria; phylum Bacillota; class Peptococcia; order Peptococcales; family Peptococcaceae; genus UBA7185. Next base: position 4,464 of record CAMFFG010000049.1, on the reverse strand, counting down.
GCAGCTTCTGGTAATTGAGGTCGAAAAAGATTTGAAAAACCAGTACACAGAAGTTCCCACCAGTGAAATTGGCGAAGCTATTATGCACAAGCTGCTACAGATCGATGAAGTGGCCTATGTGCGGTTTGCCTCGGTCTATAAGGAGTTTGACGATGTGCAGACCTTTATTCGGGAAATTGAAGTCATGAAGGAGCGAAAATAATGGACGAGCAGGCGCTGCGGTATGGGGAGGCCAAACTGATGGAGCCCATCTACCGCATGTTTAAGGTGATCGAGCAGGAGGATGTGCTGAAAGCGCAGACGCTGATGGCGGTCACCATGCAATATATTGTGGAGCATTACAGCGGAAAAAATCTGCAGCCCGCCGATGTGCAGCAGATCCTGCGTGCTGTGCTGCTGAAAGAGGAAGATGGCAGATACTATGCCATGTATGCCTTTAACGAGATACAGGTGAAGGCGGCAAACTGGCTGACGCTGCTGGCGGTGGACCGGCCCATCACGCTGGAGCTGCTGAGCAGTATGGCGGATCAGCTGGCGGAGCGTCTGCAGGGCCGCGATTATATCCAGCTTACGGCGGAAGAGGTGGTGGCCCTGCTGGAAGAAGTGGTTGCCCCCGTGGATGATGTGGTGCTGCAACGGTTGAAACTGAATAAAGCGCGTTATCTTGCAGAATTAAAAACTTTTTTAGTACATTGAGCGTCTAAAAAACAGGAACATGATTGAGCTTTGCCGAAAAAAGTGATATGCTTAATCAAGAATGACCTGGCAAAGGAGCGTATGCCATTGACTACAGAACAGGAACCGTCCAGCTACAGCCGGACGGAAAAACATGCAAATCATCCAAAAAAGAAACGGAAAGTACGTAAAAAAGCTGTCGCCATCATCATCTGCGTCATCGTGATCCTGATCGCTGGCGCTCTGGCTATGGCCGGTATGTCCATCAAGCCGCCCTCGCTGGATAAGCTGACCGGCGATACAGCAGAACAGCAGGAAGAACGCGAGGATGGCATTTATAATGTGCTGGTGGTTGGTACCGATAAAGTGGGCCTGAATACCGATACCATTCTGGTCATGTCCTTAGACAGCATCAACAACCGGGCCAATGTGATGAGTATTCCCCGCGATACCATGTCCAATGTGAGCCGCAATGTGAAAAAAATCAATGCAGCTTACTCCATCGGGGCCAAAAACGGAAAAGGCAACATCGACAACCTGAAAAAAGAAGTGTCCTACCTGATGGGCTTTGAAGTGGATAATTATGTGGTGATCAACCTGAATGCCTTTGAGGAAATTATCGATGCCATCGGCGGCGTCACCATCGATGTACCGCGGGACATGAACTATGATGACCCTTATCAGGACCTGCATATTCATCTGAGCAAAGGGCTGCAGACACTGAACGGGCAACAGGCCATCGGCTTTGTCCGTTACCGCAGCGGCTATGTGGAAGGTGACCTGGGCCGTGTAAAGGCGCAGCAGCTGTTTATAGAAGCGGTGGCCAAGCAGTTGTCCTCGGCCTCTACGGTGACAAAAATGCCCAAGCTGATCGAGATCATCCTGCGCAACACCGATACCGATCTGACCAACGGCGAGATGCTGTGGTTTGGCAAGGAAGCCCTGGAAGTTGACATGAGTACCGATCTGAAAATGTTTGTACTGCCTGGTGAGGCCCGCATGGTCAACCGGTTATCCTACTATCTGCCCAACGAAGCAGAAATTCTGGAAATTGTGAATGCATACTTCAACCCCTATGCCACACCGATCACCAGCTTGAACATTGTGAATGTGCAGAGTGTGGTGCAGAAAGAAACAGCCCGTCAGTCTGCATTAACGGCAGAACAGCGGCAGCAGGAAGAAGCACTGAAACAACAGCTTGAGAACGAGGCTTCGATGAATGAATCGGATCTGCAGCCGGAAGGCGGAGAAGGGCCAACCGGTGCCGGGGAAGGCACAGAAGCTGGTGAGCCGACCACCGATGGTCCGTCAGCAGGCCAGGATAGCCAGAACCAGAGTGTTCCTCCAGGTCAGCAGAATAACAGCGGCACGCCATCAGAACCGCAGAACGAGAACAACGCGCCGGTTGACAATGAGGTTGTGGAACAGCCGCCAGCTGAAACACCATCTCACGGATATAATACCATTCCCGGCGAAGTGCTGAAGCCCGATGCCAACAGTCAGCCTGTTACAGCGGAGCCGACCGATGGGGCGCAGTAAAAACAGATGGAAGCTAGAATAAGAGAAGGAGAACGCTTATGTTTGCAAAAGAAAAAGATATGATCGTAGAAACCATCCGGCTGGCGGAAGAACGGGAAGCAGCCAGAGCCGCCTATGAAGCAGAAAACGGACCTAAAAAATGGGGCGTTTATCTGCCGGAGGAAAAGGCGCTGAATGATTACCTGATGACCCTGGAACGGGATGTTGTGGAAACACTGGAAGCGCTGATGCTGTTGGGCCGTGACAACGAGTACCGCAAAGACGGAAAATCGCCGGAAGAAAATTATCTGGCTTTAAAAGAGCTGCGCTACCATCATCATCCGGACCAGCAGGCTGCTGTGTATTATCTGACCGGTAAAAAACCGCTGGCACAGTATATGGAAGAGGGCCTGGCTTATCTGGGGATCGTACTGTAAGCTGCGTGCTGCAGCTGCAGGCAGATTCCGCGAAACAGAACCTGACAGAAAAAAATGCTGCCGTAATTTTGCTATGAGGCAAATATTGCGGCAGTTTTTTGTATAATACCATAGAGATAAAAATTAACTATTGCGGTATTGTTATCGAAAATTAGCCAGAGACAACAGAGTTTGTTATACTGGAAAATGAAAAGAATTCACAAAACAGATATCTGCAATAGGAGTGCGACGAAACGTGACAGACTTAAACGAAAAAACATTTTTTGAGACCGTAAACAAACAGAAAGAAACCTGCGTGATCCTTTTTTCAAAAGCGACCTGCCCCATTTGTCAGCAGGTAACGCCCATTCTGCAGCAGCTGGAGGCGCAGTACGCAGCACAGCCGGTACAGTTTTATCATGTAGACGCTGTGGCAGAAAAGGAGCTGCTGGAGCGGGTCGCCCTGAAAGGTGTGCCGCAGGTCATGTTTTTTCAGAACGGTGACCTTTGTGGCAAATATGCCGGGATCCGGGAGGAAGCCGCATACAGAGCGAAAATAGAAGAGATCCTGCAGTAGATGGCAGAACCGGCAGACAGCGCTGCACGGTGATGGTCTCTCATAAACAGCTGAAAAACGCAGCCTGTCCCCGGTGCCTGTTACACGGCATCAGAGGCAGGCTGTGTTTCTTCGGCGCCCATCCACTGCTGCAGCAGCTCGGCGCTTTTCCATTTGATGACCACTTTTCTTTCCGGGGTCTGATCGGTGTATTTACCGGAGGTTGAAACATTGCTGTCGGTAAAGCACATAGGCGGGAATAAAACGCACCACCAGTTCTGGCCCTTTCCCTGGCCAATTAAAATGCGCAGCGCCTCATAATTGCCGGCAGGCAGACTGAAGCTGCCATAATATTTTACCGGAAAATCAAAATGACCGTACTGCAGTGTTACGTCATAGCTGCTGCCTGCCTGCCGCAGGGTGTTTGTGGCGGTCTGGGCGATCTGCGGCAGCTGATCCTGGATGATCTGGCGGCTTTCTTCGATGGACTGGGACTGTTCCAGCTGCGGTTGCAGATAGCGTACCACAGCGTCTTTCACCTGCAGCTTTAACTGCTGGTCGGCCTGGCTGTCGCTGTTGGCCAGCACATGGATGCGGATCAGACTTTCTTTTTCGATCTGTTCTGAAAATTCCAGATTGGAAATACAGATCAAAATAGCAAGCGCAGCTACAAGCAGCAGCGCCGGTTTCTGTTTTAACATGGCGAACACCTCTTTCTGGTTTTAGTGTTGCCGGAAAAACAGAAACTTAAACAGATTTTATAGAAAAGAAGCTACATTTACGCCCATGGCATGCTATAATAAAAAAATCAAACGGTAAAGAAGGAATCAGATATGGCAGCAAAATCAGAGATGAAAACCAATGTGATGCGGGTGCTGGACCAGAAAAAAGTGGCCTATCAGCATCACTGCTATGCAGATACCGGCGCCATCAGCGGGGCAGAGGTGGCCGAAGCATTGCATCAGGACCCCAACCGGGCCTTCAAAACGCTGGTGACCACCGGAAAATCGAAAAATCATTATGTGTTTATGGTGCCGGTGCTGGCCGAGCTGGATCTGAAAAAAGCTGCAGCGGCTGTAGGGGAGAAATCCATTGAAATGTTAAAAGCCAAAGAGCTGTTGGGGTTGACCGGCTATGTGCATGGCGGCTGTTCCCCCATCGGCATGAAAAAGCTGTTCAAAACGGTGATCCACCAGACCGCTGCCCAGTACGAGACCATTATGTTCAGTGCCGGCAAGATCGGCTATCAGGTGGAACTGCCTCTGGAAAGTTTACAGAAGGTCATACCGGTACAGGTGG
>CAMFFG010000048.1 GCA_945949655.1 uncultured Peptococcaceae bacterium | reverse complement strand
GACAATGGCTGGGGTACTAGGATTCGAACCTAGGGATAACGGAGTCAGAGTCCGTTGCCTTACCGCTTGGCGATACCCCAATGGAAACCACAAAATATATTATAGCATGTTTTTCCGCTTTTGCAAGCGTTTTTTGCATTTTACACAAAAAAATTTTCACCCCAGTGGCAAGGCGCGGCTATTGCTGCAAAACCGGCATATTCTAATCGCCTGCAAACACCGCAGTGCCCCAATACAACAGCAATTCCGCCGTTTTACCTGTACGCTCCACCCCTCTGTTCGTTGTCCGTACGCAAGCGTTTTTTTCTAAAGTGCTGCAGACCGGCTAAAACAAATGGTTGATTTTATATTATATCACGCAGACTGATTTTATATAAGAAATATTTTACATTTATCCCGGTTATCTCCCGGTTTGTTCGATAAAAAAGAGGCAGACCCCAAAACAGGGCATGCCTCCATAGGTTTGCCAGCCAGACGACGAACGCTATTATGCGCGGAGATCTAACAGCCTGAACTGTTATTTTAAGGCTTCGGTCAGCTGCGGTACGATTTGTTTTTTGCGGGACATAACGCCTTTCAGATAGGTGCGGTCGGCCGCATCGGATGTGAAGGCTGCTTTTACAGCCTGATCCGCGCCCGGACCACAGTAGATCAGATCGGTGGATTCATCCATAATGTCGGTCAGCATCAGGAACAGCATATCTACGCCGTGTTCAGCCATGCTTTCCTGCATATACGCCTGCATGCGCGGTTTTAACTGCTGTAACTCGCCCCCGCTCATGGAAGTTACCTGGCCAACGCCAAAGGTGGTGTTGCCAGAGGTGAATTTTTTGAAATCCAGATACAGGATTTCTTTTTCTGTTTTGCTGCCCAGATTGCTGCCAGCCACAAACATTTCTTTGGCATAGGCTTCCACATCTTCCATACCGGCAATGGCAGCCAGTTCTCTGGCGGCAGCCTTGTCCATTTCGGTGCAGGTTGGCGAACGGAATGCCAGTGTGTCCGATAAAATAGCAGAACACAGCGCACCAGCTACAGCAGGTTCCGGCTTTTTGCCGCTCTGCTGATAGAACATGGTCACGATGGTTGCTGTGCAGCCCACTGGAATATTGCAGAACAGAATTGGTTCTGATGTCTGCAGGCCACCGATTTTGTGGTGATCCAGGATTTCTACGATTCTGGCATCGGCCAGACCATCCACAGCCTGCCCTGCCTCGTTGTGGTCAACCAGAATGATCTCGCTGCCAGCTACATTCTGCAGCAGTTCCGGCGCTTTCAAACCAAAATGATCCAGCACGAACTGGGTTTCCGGATTCACATCTCCGGCGCGCCCGGCTACATAGCCTTCCCCCTTGAGAGCGGCATAGCCGATTGCCGAACAGATCGAATCGGTATCCGGATTTTTATGACCTGTGATAAAAATTACGTTATTGCTCATGTTTTCCACCATCCATTAAAAAATTCCTTATTGCACAAAACTATATTTATTTTACACTGTCCCTTGGACGGTGACAAGTCATAACCGAAAAAATTATACAGAAATCAACACACACCGCATTACACCCGTGCGCGCTTTGATTTTCTTCTCCGCTTTCTGCGGGACTGGTAGCTCAGATAACCAATATAATCATAGACCTGCCGCACCTGCATCTGATCAAACTGACGAGGCAGCTGCACGACCTCGCCGCTTCTGTCATAGGGCATCGGCTCGTCCACCAGACCCATCAGATAATCTAACGATACATCAAATATTTGTGCAAACAGAATTTTATTGTGATCATCAGGAGAGGTTCTGTCTGTCTCATAGGAAGATATGGTATATTTGCTCACAGACAGCATGTCCGCCAGCTCTTTCTGGGTAAGCCCCATTTCCTTCCGTAGTTCACTTATTCTTTCGCCTATCATATAGTCAGCTCCTATGCAGTAAAATCATGCAACGCAAATCTCCCTACTATTTAATTATATCGATAAAATCGGCGACTTTAGAAAAGTAGCAGAAATCATACACTTTGTAGTGAAAAGTCGCAACTTTCCACTACTTTTCTGCAAAAATATCCGTTATATTTAACAATATATATTGGTTTATGTAAAACTAATACTAGAAAATTGCGTATATTTACACTGTTTTTCTGCGTCTGCCGACAAAAAAGTCCTGGCTTCTGCTACCTCGAAACCAGGACTTTTTCATGTTCAAATGTTGTGAATTTTATACACTGCGCATGCGGCTCCACTGCGCTGCCAGACGCTGCGCTGCCGCTTTTACATCGGGCTGACCGAAAATAGCGGATATGACCGCCACACCCACAATGCCCGAATCCTGCAGGTCTGTCATATTATCGGCTGTAATGCCGCCAATGGCCACCACCGGGATCTGTACCGCACGGCAGATTGCCTGTAACGTAGCGAAATCCACCTCCACCGCATCTGCTTTGCTGCTGGTGGGGAATACCGCCCCTACGCCCAGATAATCGGCTCCAGCCCGCTCTGCGGCCAGTGCCTGTTCCACAGTCTGCGCCGACACGCCCAGCACTTTTTTGTCGCCGATCCTCTGACGCACCGCATCGGCCGCCAGATCTTCCTGCCCCACATGAATACCGGCGGCATCCACCGCCAGCGCCACTTCCAGATTATCATTGATGATCAGCGGGACCTGATAGCGATCGGTTACAGATTTTACTTCTCTGGCCAGAGCCAGAAAAGCTCCCATGTCGGCGTGTTTTTCCCGCAGCTGCACTACGGTAACACCGCCCAGAATGGCCTGCTCCACCTGCCCGGCCAGTGTCTGGCCATCCTTTAGCCATTTGCGGTCGGTTACTGCATATAAGGTCAGTTTTTTCTCAGAGATAGGCAACGCGGGCACCTCCATTCAGTGTTTCTCCGGTCATGGTGCTGATGGCATCCAACAGGCCGGTGCGGAAGGTCAACGTACCACAGCCCGGCTGATAGGCTATTTCACCAGCCAGCCCCATCTCGGCCACTGCAGCGGCGCAGGCCGCAAAGGCCGAATCCGGCCCCGCCGCCAGATAAGCGCCCAGCAGGCAGGTCAGCATACAGCCACTGCCGGTAATGCGCGACATCATGGCATGTCCATTGGAAACAATACAGCTTTGTTCCCCATCGGTGATGATATCCTGCGGGCCGGTAATAATGATAACAGCCCCCGTCTGCCGGGCCAGCGCTTTGGCAAAGGCCAGCACCTCCGGCAGGGTTTGCGCGTTTACTTCGTCGGCCACATCAGCATCCACCCCTTTGGTGGTACCGCTTCCCAGCGCCACCGTTTTGATCTCGGAAATATTGCCGCGAATGGCCGTAAATTTTACCTCCTGCAAAAGCTGCAGCACCGTATTGGTGCGCAGGGCGGAAGCGCCTGCCCCCACCGGGTCCAGAATGACCGGATGGCCCAGCTGATTGGCTTTTTTGCCCGCTTTTATCATCGACGCAATGGTGCGTTCATTCAGCGTGCCAATGTTGATGACCAGACTATTGCAGATTGTAGTGATATCCTCCACTTCCTGGGCATCGTCGGCCATGATGGGCGAGGCCCCACAGGCCAGCACCATATTGGCGCAGTCATTTACGGTAACATAATTGGTTATGCAGTGCACCAGCGGCTTTTTCTGCTGCACCAGCTCCAGATACTGTGAAAACATTGCATTCACCTCATTGTCATTTTTTGCTATTGTATCACATTCGGCCACCGGCTGCAATATCCATGGCATGGCAAAGGGCCTGCCGCAATGTGCAGCAGACCCTCTGTAGCCTTTTTTGTTTTGTTTATCCTGTTTCTGGCTTCCTGTAAAACTCCATAACGATTCGTTACAGAGTTTTGCGCCTAGTTAAACTTTCTGCGTACAATCACCAGACCTGCCCCTGCGGCCAGCGCCAATGCTGCAAATGGAACAGCATTGCTGCTATCGCCGGTTTTTGGTGCATCACCCAGCGGAACTTCCGGTTCTGCGATCGGTTCTACCGGTGTACCTGGTACATCCGTGGTAGGCACATCCGGATCGGTAATCGGTTCTTCCGGTGTTGTCGGTTCAGTCGTTGGAACCTCTGGGTCGGTAATTGGTTCTTCCGGCACAATACCCGTGTAGGTATTTGTGATCGTGAAATCATTGCCAGACCGAGATACACTAGAGATATAGCCTGCTGGTACATTGACTTCTTCTACATCCCAGTTACCGCTTGACGTTTTCCAGGAATAGGTCCAGTCATTTGCTTCGCTCAGTGTAATCTGGCTGCTTACCTCACCATTGTTCAGCACATTAATTGTGATGGAGCTCGGACGATTTGCAGCATCATCGTTTTTCCAGAGTTTTGTCACGGTTCTATCGGTATAAGTGGTAGAGCCGCCACCACCGCCACCACCAGGAGTAGTGCTTGTCGCAATATAGAAACCTGCGTTAGCAATAGCAACAGAACCTGCAGTACGAATCTCAATTGGCTCTGTCCGATAAGTTGTAGTATTTCCCACAACAGCAAACCGGTTACCATTCAAGTTTTCATCAGTATACGCCAATGCACAACCTGCCGTATATTTATTTTCTTCTGTCGTTAAGCTTGGCTGTTTAACCTGCACAAAGAATTTTTCTCCAACAGGAAGTTTATTGAATTTATAATATCCCGTTGCACTGGCTGTTGTTGCATAAGGTTCTGTCCCATTTTCCTGGAACAATTGTACTGTTACATCGCCGATTAGTTTATCACTGTTTGCATCATAAGTATCATTTCTGGAGCCATTTACTGCAATGTCCTCAAAAATATTGCCTTCAATAGCACCAACATATACTTTTTCCCAACCTGCGTATACAACGGTCCAGTTTGCTTCTAACCCCGTTGAAAAATCGTAAGGCTGTGTACAATCCTTGTCAAGATACCATCCTGTAAACTGATATACATATTCATCAGCGCTGCTTACACGTTCCGGATTTGTTTTCGGTTCTTCTGCGCTACCGGCATAAGTGATTTCAGTCTGATTTTCCGGCATACCTGTGACCTGATCTTCACCAGCATTTGCATCAAAAGCTAAACCAACCAGTGGAGCATATACATACGTACCTGCACATTCAAAGCTATATTCATGATCTGTTATATTGCCGCTATAGTTTTTACAAACATCAACACATGGATACGCTAATACGCCAAAGTGCGTTTCATCAGCCTGATATTTTACTTCACCAGCATTCCAGTCATAAATGTGGTGAGAAAGCTGTGCCGTTGTCAGCACACCGATTTTTGCCGTATCCTTCCCGGTAGCACTTTCTACTGTTGCGTCTTTAAAGAGATCATCATCGTTACTGTTTCCTTCTTTGCCTTCTGTATCCCCACGTGCATAATCAAATGATGTTTTATTGGGATTCAGCAATAGTGTATCCTGCTCATCTAATTTCACGTTTTCTAAGATCGGAGCTGTATTTCCCTTTGTTTTATTTTCATATAAGTCATAGGCAACAAAATAGCTGCAATTATTATTTTCTACAGTTCCTTTGCGGCCTACTGCACCCAACCATACAGATTCACAGTCAGTAAATGTAACTTTATGCCCATTTAACCACACATCACCTGCAGAATAACTTAACATTTTTTCCCCGTTACAATGAATGTTAATTTTGCCTCCATCAAATTTAGAATCTTTACTTTGAATGTACATGCCTGCATAACCATTGTGCAGAATTTCCAAATTAGAATCTGTCATTTCTATGCCAATGCAGGATAATCCATGACCACCTTTATTTCCGTTCATTGTGATTGAAGAATCCTCTACAATCCAATAACCGGAGTTACAAGCATTACCCGCATTATTATTCACTGTAATGTCAGACCCATTTTTTACATGGATATTGATATTATTGATGGCAAAACCACCACCCTGATTATCACTGAAATCAATTGTTGAATCAGAAATATTAACAGCATCATATCCAGTACTTAAATCACCAGAATAGAAAACATTAATATTTCTTCCACCTTCAGCTTTTTTCATTCCTGTCGCAGTCATAATAGAGCCATTCAGATTCAATACACTTGAACCATACATGGCATAACTCCAACCTCCAATATTTCCTTCTGTGGAGATTTTTGCTTCATTAAAGGTTACATTTGCACTACCATACAGACCCATAAATTGTCCCTGCCAGCCGATTCCGCTAACCGAGCCGCCATTTATTATAATCCCAGGGCCAAAAAATTCAATGCAGGCATCATTCCCAGAGCTACCACAAGTGCCACCATCGGAAACATTGAAAATACACTTTTCAAAAATTACATTTTCACCAATGCCCAGTCTCGTCTGTGTTTCGCCGGTATATCCTACACCGGAACCATTGATGGACATCGTTTTTCCCGTTATATTAAAAATACAATTTTCAAATACAATCGGTTCTAAACTATCTTTTCCAGTAATCGCAACGGCTTTACCTTCATCAATGTTATACGTAACACCGACAGCACCCTCTTTAATAACATTGACACCATCTTTCAGCTCTGCCACGTTAATGTCTGCATTCAATGTGATTGGTTCAGTGAAAAATTGCGTACCATCATAATCGAATACAGCTTTTACACTTGTTTCTGCCTTACTAACAGTGATGTCTTTTTCAGCAGAGAAAGCACCGTGTTCTACATCATGCTGAATTCCTGTTGTAGTAAGTTCAGCAGAATCATCTCCATCAATCACCCATTTAATCTGTAATAATGATGGGGTCGAAATGAGCTCGCTCCCTGTTGTTATATCTGCTCTTACATGGAACAGATACTGTGTCTCTGTATCTTCCATAGCGCTTAAACTAGCACCAAAACTGCTGCTGCCTATTTCACCGCCTTCTGCAAATACGGCAACTGGCATGATGGTCAGCATCATAGCTACCACCAGCAGAATGGCGATATTTTTCTTCCATGCCTTTTGAATCATCTGATCTCCTCCCTTATGTTTGTTTCTCACGCCTTAGTTTACTTCCATCTTTCCTTTTTTATGCATCGGTTCTGTCGTTTCCTGGCTGCTTTCTGTCTCTGTAAGGCCGTCAGCTGTCTTTCAGCCTCTGGCTGTCTCCTTCACCCTGCGTCTGCTGCCTCACGGGTCGTCGCCTGCGGGATGATCTCCGGCTGCGGCAAGGCGCTATCCAGCAATTTAACCAGTTCCAGCGCACTGCGAAACGGCATTTCCTGCCTCTGTTCCTTCCAGCCCAGCTTTCCCTGCCAGCTGGCTCCCTGCCGGAACAGCACTTTCACGGTAAAAGTGGCGATCACGTTCCTCTCTGGCTTCGGCAGCAGCTCTCGACAGATACTGGCTCTCTCCTGCTGTTTTGGGGTACCTGCAAACCGCCGGCTTCGGACAGATGCCTGGGGGCAATCCATTTCATCCAGCATGTCCTCTATCAGCAGAAGCAGTCTGGTGAGATTTCCAAAAGCGATCTCCTCGCCGTAATACGGATTGTAAAAGGTACCCTGCAGGTTTTTATCCTCATAGCTGTAGATGCGTATGATACTGGTTCTAAAATCCTCAGGTATTACCCTAAGTGAAGCAATGGACATAGGTTCACCTCCCATCTTTTGGGCCGCTGTTAAAAATATTATACTTTTTTTAACAACGGTTTTGGGGCAAAAAAAATGGATATCTAGTCATTCAAGACTAAATATCCGGCATATATAGTGTTTTTCACTAGGAAAATGCGTTGTGTAAAAAATTATACTATTTTGAAC
>CAMFFG010000047.1 GCA_945949655.1 uncultured Peptococcaceae bacterium | reverse complement strand
ATATAATAAAAAATAGGGGAATCAGACAAATTCGTCTGAAAAAAGAGAAAAGAGGAGAGCGCATTTATGAGTAAAAGATTTCAGAAAGTATGTGCACTGACGATCGTTTTTGCTTTTCTGCTGACGATTCTGCCACTTCCGATTCTGGCGACAGAAGCAGAGGCCGCAACGATCACAGTAACAACGACAGAAGCAAAAAGCATCACGGAAACAAATGCAGTGGTATATGGGAAGGTATCCTACAGCGGAACAAGACCATCTTCTGTTGGGATTTATTTTGGCACTTCCAGCAGCAGTATGCAAAAGGTGGCCAGCGATAAGATCAGCCACAATAAGAATCCATTTGATATGTGGTATGATCTGAATGCTGAAGCAAATATCACATTAAAAGCAGGCACCACTTATTATTATCAGTGCTATGCCATTCAGGACGGCAAGGAAACCAAAGGTGCAGTGGTAAGCTTCACCACAAAAGGGACCCAGTCCAGTATTACCGTAACAACGACAGAAGCGAAAAACATTACAGCTACCAATGCAGTGGTATATGGGAAGGTATCCTACAGCGGGACAAGACCATCCTCTGTGGGGATCTATTTTGGCACTTCCAGCAGCAGTATGAAAAAAGTGGCCAGCGACACGATCAGCCATAATAAAAATCCATTTGACATGTGGTATGATCTGAACGACGAGGCAAATATTACATTAGAGTCGGGCACCACTTATTATTACCAGTGCTATGCCATTCAGGACGGTAAAGAAGCAAAAGGCGCAGTGGTAAGCTTCCGGACAGGTGGTACGGTATCGTCAGAAGCTGCAAGCACAGTTATTACCTCGTGCAGTCATGAATACAATGACAAAGGTTACTGCAAAAAATGTAATAAGGAATATCCGCTGGATTTACAGCCGGTTTACATTGCAATGAAATGTACAAAAGATAATGCTGCTGTACATGATCGTCCTTATGGCGCAGCAACAATTATTAGCCGCTATAACACAAACGATCAGATGAAAATTGTATACCAGACAAAGAACTGCTTCGGCAACACCTGGTATCAGACAGCGCAGGGCGGATGGATCGTATCTGATTATGCGACAGAAGTATCTTCGGAAAAGACAACAGTATCAGCAGGTACAACAGATGTTATGACAACTTACTGGAAAGCACTGGACATTCTGAAGGCTAGAAATGGCAGCAGTTATACCTCTTTCCCCGGAAATGCCTGCACTTATCTGACAGCATATCAGCTGGAGGCCCTAGGGATCATCGGCACAAAAGAATTTTCCGGCGGAACAAACAATGCCCATATCAAATGGGCAGGCGGTTCCTGGTATAAATATCTGAGTGCAAAAAATGGAACAAAAACAAAGACAGGATACACCATAACCACCTATCAGGGCGCTAATGCATTAAAAAGCTTAGTAGCAAAGTATGATGGCCAGCCAGTATACAACATTGTAGTGGATATGCCAGGCCATGTTATGTTTATTCATGCTATTGTAAATGGAACCGTATACTATACAGACAACTATAAAAAGGATATCTGGTCCAAAAAAGAAAAGAAATATCTGAAACAGCAGCAGACCAACACATTGCCATTGGACACCTTTATCAGTTACTATCAGAGCTGGAACGGTGAAATGAAAGGTGTTATTCATTTTACGAAGGAACAGACACTGCCTCTCGTATATGTCTGAGTGCCAATATATAAAACCCTAACAGTAAGATAAAAGGTAGTATTCATTTTATCAGATAAGTGAAGAACAGAGGGAGAAGATAATCATGAAGAAAAAACTGATCAGTCTGCTGCTGATTGCCGGGCTGTTATTTCCGGGAACAGCAGTGTTTGCCGATGACGATATTCCGGAACGCCCTTATGATGATACCGGCACATTAGAGGATGTCAGCCCGGCGACGCCTCAGCAGAGTACATCGGGCAGCAGTGCTTCCAATACAGGTGCTGCGGACGCAATTTCGGTTTATGTGGCAGGAAATCAGGTAGTGTTTAACGATCAGGCACCGGTGATTCAGAACGGACGCACATTGCTGCCAGTTCGTGCCGTATCGGAAGCAATGAACAAAACGGTAAACTATAACGATGGCATTGTGACGATTTCCGATGGCAATAAAAAGATGACATTGATCATTGGCAAACGGGTCGTCTCTTATGTAAACAACGGAAGCACCTCCACCGGCACACTGGATGTAGAGCCAGTGGTATTAAATGGCCGCACCATGCTGCCGATTCGTGCGATTGCAGAATTTTTTGGCTATCAGGTGAGCTGGAATGCAACGACAAGAGTTGTGGATCTGACCTGATAAGCATACAGAAATCTGTATAGAAAAAACAAAAGAAACGCGTAAACAGACACAAAAAGAGCAATCAGAAGATTGGCAAAAATCTTCCGGTTGCTCTTTTGTTGTATTGTGGCTTTTGAAAAGTCAGGTTTCCTTATTGTTCGGATTACAGTTGGCATCTTCCGATAGCAGCTGTTCCCGGCACTGGCGCAGTAATGCTTTTTTATCAGCGGGCAGCTCAGGATACTGAGGGTCGATATCTTCCAGTGTATTCACAATGATCTGGGAGATCAGAAGACGGGCAAACCATTTTTTATCGGCCGGCACAATGTACCACGGTGCGTTTTTGGTGCTGGTTTCCCGGATCGCATCTTCGTAGGCCTGCTGATAATCGTCCCAGTAGGTGCGCTCCTCAATATCGGACTGCGAGAACTTCCAGTTCTTTTCCGGATTATCGATGCGCTCCAGAAAGCGCCGTTTTTGCTCGTCTTTAGAGAGATGCAGGAAAATTTTGATCACGCGGATGCCATTCTGATACAGATATTTTTCAAAATGGCGGATCTGCTGATAACGCTGTTTGAACAGCTTATCGGTTTTGCAGCGGTCAGGCAGCATCATAGAAGTCTGTAGTGTTTCATGCACCTTCACCACCAGCACATCTTCGTAATAAGAGCGATTGAAAATACCGATGTTGCCCCGTTCTGGCAAAGCCCGCATGGCGCGCCACAAATAATCGTGGTCCAGTTCTTCGGAGCTGGGCTGCTTAAAGTTCTGTACCGTAACACCCTGGGGATTCATACCGGAAATTACATGCTTGATCGCACCATCTTTGCCAGCCGCGTCCATGGCCTGGATCACGATCAGCACAGCTTCTTTGTTTTCTGCATAAAGCCGGTCCTGCAACTGGGCCATTCGTTCCTGATTGGCAGCCAGCAGTGCTTCCGCCTCTTCCCTTGTGGAAAATTCAGCGGTATCATTTGTGTCAAAGTCCCGCAAATGAAATTTTTTCTCACCATTGTAGCAATAATTTCGGATATTCATAAGGCAAACCTCCAGATTCTGTTTTAATAACGATAGATGATGACTTCTTTGCCTAGTTTCTGTAACTGTGCAGTCAGCTTTTCGATAACCACATTGCGCAGACTGATACCCGGTTTGATTTTTTCGTAGGCCTGGTTCAGCTGTGTGCCGAAAAAAATCGTGATCCGGTCTGCGTGCAATAATTCCTGCAGCAGCATGGTGGCTCCGTTTTCAGAGGAGGCGGTCAGTTCGTTTTTCTCTAACAGTTCAGCACAGTGGTTCATAGTGATAATACCTTCTGTCACCAGATCGATCCCTTTAATGCGGGAAATAGGAGGGACATCGTCCGTGAGCGAACAGATATCCGCAGTTTCCAGCTGACGATTGGTTTCGCGGGCAAACACCTGCGCTGTAGTGCCGCCACAAATAATTTTACGTCCTTTAGTTTTAAGATATTCCTCTACCATGCGCGCATCGTCTTTTTTATCTACCGGCAGGCCGGTCAGCAGCACGCACTCATGGGCCTGCCGCAGGTGAATGGCCACTGCTGTTGTGTCGTCTCCAGGTTCGTTGATATAGTAACTCATGCAGATCCCGATGACCTGCTCCACCAGGTCCTGGGCCGAGCCATGCAAGGTTACATTTTCTTTTAACGCCTTTACCAGACCCGATGTCTGCAGCCCCATAGGAAGCGTCAGGCCGAGCCCGGCCTCCGTAACGCCATCGCTGGTGATCAGCAGATAGTCGCCTTCCTGCAGTTGCAGCCTGGCTTTATTGATGTTCTTGCCAAAAATTTCTTCGCTTTCCCGTTCCACTACCTCAACAAAACCATTGTGGATCAGGATCGGCGGCAGGCCATCAAAATCAATAATCTCCACATTACCTCCCGGCGTGATTTTCAGAATAGAAAAAGTAGAGTAGGCCACCCCGCGCACCGAACAGACAGGCAGCGTACCGACAACGGTCTCTACAATGTCCTGCAGCGGTACATTGCTGCTGACCATTTTGGAAATGATTTTCGTAGTCAGATTGGATAGAATATTGGCCTTTACACCGCTGCCCAGACCGTCGGAAAGCACGACCACGGTTTCGTTGGGATTATGCACTATTTCTACAGAATCGCCACAGGTAACTTCACCATGTTTGATTAACTGGGTTTTACCAACCTCGCAGATTAAACTCATTGATCCAGCTCCTTCTCCTGATTGAACTGTTTGATTAAATCAAGCAGAATGATTTTTGTATCGGCAGTGGTTTCACCTAACAGGCCAGCGATCTGCTGAGCGACAAACATCTGGTTGTTTATGACCTGATTGGCTTTGCTCAGCGCTTCTTCCTTCATTTTTTCCAGTTCGGTCCGTTTCTTTTCTTCTTCGGTAATGTCGGTAATGGTAGCCATATACAGATTCTGCGTACCCTGCATGCGAACTACATTCTGCCGGGTCACCAGCCCAATATCATCATAATGTACGATCAGATCCTTCATACCGCGGCCGGTTTCCACGACCTTTTCAAAGTCACGGTGATCGATATATTCAAATACTGCGCTGCCCACCTGCAGATTATAAGCCTTAAACATATCGCGGGCAGCCGGATTGAATTCCTGAATAATAAAATCCTGGTCAAAGATGATAATGCCGCTGGGATTGCTGCGGATGGCAGTGTTGGCAGTAGATTCGGCGCGACCACGCATATAGGTCATACACATTTTTTCTTCGGCCTGACCGCGGGCTACGGCCAGTGCTTTTTCGTAGCAGCTGTCAAAACCACAGGCACCGCAGTTCATAACTTTTTTGTTGTATTGTTTTAACCGGGACAGAATCTCCCGAATCTGTGCTGTTTCCACCTTGGCCGGTTCGATATAACGATTGGTGAAGGTACAACTTGTATCCGGCACCTGGGCAAAATGACGGGTCGGCCTATTGCCATACCGCTGATAATAGTTATTGATCTCGATCTTCTTTTCCAGAATACCGCGTTTTTCCAGACCGAATCCACCGACACAGCCGTTGCGGCAACCATCCAGTTCGATAAAACGACTGCTGAAGTTCGGCGTTTTTTCCAGCTCTTTCAGGGCTTCGATACAGGTGCTTAATCCGGACAGATACTGTACCTCGTTGTTCTGCAGTACACCCCGATCCACCATGATCTGCATCAGGCTGCCAGCGATAGCCAGCGGTGCCCCCAGCGGTTTGTACGGTGTCAGCTCCACTTCTATCTCTGCCAGTGCTTCTTTGTCTACTTTATGGCTGAATATAAAGTCCAGAGCCTGATCCAGCGTCAGGGTCAGATCAATATCATTGTCCCGGCCTACCATACTGAGACAGGGCGAAATATGCACAACTTTCACATCTGCGCCATATTTCTGCTTCAGCAGACGAGCATGGATCACCGCTTCGTTTTCAATAGGTGCCAGATGGTCCAGCAGTTTGGGAAATTTTTGTTCGATCAGGTTGACTATAACCGGGCAGTGACTGGAAATAATATATTTGTCGGTATTCTGCAGCAGATTGGCATAAGTGTCCAGGAACGGCTCTGCATTGACCGCCATTTCCTCAATGGCATAAAATCCAATGTGCTTTAAGCGGGCAAATAATTCCTCCTGGCTCCACTGGTTAAAGTGATTGACAAAAGTCGGCGGCAGACTCAGAATAACTTTTTCTGTTTTCAGATATTCTTCCAGTTTGGGAATCTGGTCAATAATACTTTTGGTGTACTGTGGGCATTCCTTTACGCAGCGGCCGCATAGTACACACTGATCCGTCATGATTTTTGCCTGCCCGGTGCGAAAATTGATCGCCTTTACATCGCAGGTGCGCAAGCAACGGTAACAGTCACGGCAGTTACCGGTATTATTGATAATTGGAAACATAGATCAGTCCTCCTGTAGGCAGATTTCGACCAGTCTGGGCACATCAGCCACGGTCACATGTTTGTAGGTTTCGCCGTTCACCTTTACAATTACGCCATCGGCACACTGACTCTGGCAGAACGAGCCAGCCAGCTCAAATAAAACCTCGCCGGCTTTTTCCCGGCGTTCCAGTTCTACCTGAAACGCCTGCGCTATTAATGGTGAGCCTTTTAAATGGCAGGCACTGCCCATACAGATCTGAATTTTTTTTGTCATGATTTTCGTCCCCTTTGCGTGTTAGCTGATAAATTAATTATACTTATTCCTGCGATTGGGGGCAAGAGGTAAATTGTTTTCCAGCCATTCCCTAATGCAATGCCCGTTTCCATGGGTTATACTGACAAGGACGAAAACAAGGAGGTAGAACATAGTGAAACATCGAAAAACCTTGGCGGTAGTCACAGCATTTTTTCTTGGCTGTAGCCTTATGACTGGTGGCGGAACAGCCCTGGCTGACACATATCGTGTGCAGGCAGGTGATTCCCTGTATCGCATCGCCAGCAGCCATAAGATTACCGTAGAAGAACTAAAACGACTGAACAATCTGCAGGGAAATACCATTCTGGCAGGTCAGACCTTGCAGGTGCCGGACAATTATGTGAGCCATCGGGTGGCAGTGGGAGAATCCCTGTATCTGCTGGCGAAACGCTACGGCTGCACCGTGGATGCTATTAAAAAGCGGAACGGCTTAACCAGCGATGTCATCCAGGCTGGCGTGGTATTAAAAATTCCTGCCACCGGCAGCACAAATGGCAGCACCAGCACCACAGCAGTTATATCGTCCCGTGGTGGCAGCTACCAGCGTACCTACACCCAGGAGGAATGGGACATGCTGGCCCAGGTTGTCTATGGAGAAGCACGCGGTGAGGTCTACGAAGGACAGGTAGCCGTGGCCGCTGTTGTGCTGAATCGTTTGGAAAGCACAGAATTTCCAAACACTCTGTACGGCGTGGTTTTTCAGAAAAATGCGTTTACCTGTGTGAATGACGGCCAGTATTATCTGCGCCCCAATCGCACTGCGTATGAAGCTGCCCTGGACGCCATGCAGGGCAATGATCCCACCGGAGGATGCCTGTACTACTGGAATCCGGCCACAGCGACGAGCCAGTGGATTTGGACGAGGCGGATAGAGACTCGGATAGGAAATCATGTCTTCGGCAATTGACGCTGGCCCTTTTTGTTTTTGGGTGCGTTGTTTTTTGCAAAGCACACCTTGCGTACCTTAAGTACGCGTCGTGCACTTTGCAAAAAGCCGCCTTCCCAAAAACAAAAATGCCTGCGCCTGGTGATGTGGAGCAGGCAAAAAATTTTCTGCGTCCATGGGCAAGTGCCGCAGGTGCAGACTGCACATAGAAAACCGAATACAGAAAGGCCCCTGACAATTGTTTCACGTGAAACAATTGTCAGGGGCTTGTTATTTATGTGGCTTTATCTAGTTGAGCGCAGAAGGCGCGAAACAAAGAACCACCCGCTATGCGGGTGC
>CAMFFG010000046.1 GCA_945949655.1 uncultured Peptococcaceae bacterium | reverse complement strand
GGAATAAATCTTCTTTTGTTTCTTCTTTTACAATAGCTCGCGTTGTCCACCGTTGCACAGGGGTCATACCACAGCCTTCCTGTAAATGATTTTCAAAAGCCTGCTGGATCAACAACTCATCTTCGCTCATACTATACATGCGCTTTCCGTTTTTTCGCTGCCATGAATAGCCATACACTGTACATTCCTGTTCAAAGCAGTTCATTTCTGCTAGTTTGCGGACCATTTCCGCACTACTGACATCCCGTAACGATGTCGTCATGTTCCATCACGCTCCTCCCTATTATTTTTGAAACAGTAATTGATAGTAGCCGTCATGCATACGGTCAATGGTAACTGACTTTTGAAGAAAATGACTGATTACTTCCGAATTGATCACATCTTCCACTAAACCACTTTGGTAAACCTGACCATGACGCATCAGCAGGCAATAATCAAATAGATCTGGTGAGATCTCTTCAAAATGGTGTGTCACATACAGAATCGTCTGTTGCCCATCTTCTGCCATACCTTTGACAAATCGTTTCATTTTGTGTTTGCTCACCACATCCAGGCCTGTCATAGGCTCATCCAGAACCATCACCTCCGGTTGCGCCAGTAACGCGCGCAAAATCAGAATATTCTGCCGTTCTCCTTTCGATAGCCAACTGTAAGAAGCATCCATACGATCCTGCAGTCCAACTCGTTCCAAAAGTCGTTTCAACTTACGCACATGCGCAGAACTGATATTCTCTTCCTCCAATCCAAATGTACCGCTTAATCCTGATAAAATTAAATCCATGACGGATTCGTTTTGATAGATACGATCAAAATACGAATTACTGATGAAGCCCATTTTTTTACGCACTTCCAGAATGTTCAAGCCCCGATAATCCGTATCACGGTACAGAATCTGTCCATGTGTAAAATCCTGATACCCAGCCAGCATGCTAAGTAACGTGGTTTTGCCACTGCCATTCATGCCTAAAATAATCCATCTACTTTTTTCTTCAATTTCCCAGTTTACATTTTTCAGTAAGAACCGGTCTCCGGACTGACATCCTAATCCTCTTGCTGTAATGATTGCGCCCATTGGTCGGCCTCCTCTAGCAACTGTTCTAACCGGTCGTCTTCCACTGTTGTGCATTGTTCCATGGCATATTCATTGATATGCACCGGAACCGTCAGACCTGCCTCATCGGTAAGCCCCAAGTACCGCAGTTGCCAACTAGTAATATTGCACACCTTTGCAATATTCATTTGCAAGCGCTGCTCGTTGTCCTCCATATCTGGAAAGTAATTAAACTGATTTGCCTCCACAAAGGCTTTCGCACTGGCATAAGCCTCTTTCTCCACACCATACTCAATTTTCTGGCACTGGTCACAATACAATTCAATTCTGGCCATAGCCTGGGTGTGGAACACAATCTGCCGCACATGCAATTCGCTGCCGCAATAACGACAGCAGCAATATTTTGCCCGTTGCTTTAATCTTTCCACCCGCAATGATTTTTCATTTGTCACAGCACAACACTCCTTTTCAAATTTTTTCGCATTTCTATTTTCTATTTTTTTAAATACAAAAAGGAAGTATGGATTATAATTTCTCAATCAAACCCATACTTCCCTTCTTTCCCGACAAACGGTTCTTTCCTTTCTTACAAACAAAACCTTTGACCATTTCTAATCGTTTCCAAATCAATTAGAAGATGATCTGTCCAACTGGCCAACCGATCAAAATACCTGCAACAAACAGCAAAGGGATAATCTTGATTGCAGTTTTGGTCATAACACTGGCATCTGCCAGTTCCTGCGTCATAGCAACTGCTGTGACAGGGGAAGCCGCCGGTGTTGCAATGGCAAACTGTGCCATAAAGAACAGCAGAGCCACCATAGCTGTCGGAGTCATACCGATCTGCATCCCGAAGTTTACAAGGAATGGCATGATCAATACACAAACGATCATATTGTTAGCAACATTGGTCAGCACCACGCCAACGGCCAGTGCAACTACGATAAATACCAGTGGTGGTAATGCCATGAAAGGTTTGATCATGGCAGCCATAGCTGTGCTGATCCCAGTGTCTGGCGTATTCATATAAGTAGCACAAACCATAATGAAACCTACCATTGTGATCTGACCCCAGTTGCACATATGGAACATTTCCTCTAAATTACATAACGGTTTTCCTTCGCTATCTTTTATTAATGCCACAGCACAAGACATAATCAGAGTTAGACCAACCAAACCGAACTTGCTCAAAAATGCCTTTACAGCACCTAACGGTAAGGACTGTGCTAACATCAAAACGATAAACAGTAAAAATACGCACAGCGAGATTTTCTGTTCTCTTGTCGCCGCAGGTACACCGCCTTCTGTTGCAAATTTAGCAATTGGAGAAGCATCCACGCGGAACACAAATTTCATCAATGCTACATACACAGTTACCATTGCGATCCCTACAACGATCATATACAGCAGATAAGGCACGATATCGATTGGATTATCCGGGAACATAGCGCCATATGCCATAACTAATGTCAACCCAGTACTGATGAATGGGAACAGAATCTGACCCATCATCAAGCAATATGCAATACCTAAATACATAAACACGATCAGTTTATCGTTCTTCTGTAAGCCAACCTGTTTGAAAATACTATTGGCAAATGCACAGAAGATGATACACATGATAATTGGATTGTGGCAGCCCATAAACCATGCAACCAACAGAATCAGCCAGATGGTAAACCAAGCTTTCCCCTGCATGAATTTGTTATTCAGCATAACCTGTACAAGCCAGTTGAAGGCACCGGTTTTCATGGCAATACCTAAAACGCCCATACACAAGAACAAACAAACAACCGCCATATTCCCAAAGCTGGCAGCCAGCATCTGATTCATCCCAATGCTCAAACCAATCCCAGCCAGAGCCATCAGGCTAGGCCATAACATATCAATCGTCATCCAGCCATAAATCGCACCAATGAACGCACCTAAAATCCCCATTCCCAGTGGTGTGATCCCTGCAAAACCTGGAATAAAGCGGAATAACAAACAAAGTGCAGCTACGATAATATAATGGATAATATTAACTTTTTTCTGTTCCATGATAATTTCCCCCATTTCTTTTTATAATCAATAATTACCCCAATAAATACTTTAATAATTTTGTTGAACTGCATCACCTGTGTTTTTGATAGTCAAATAATGTTAGAGATAAAGAGCAACGGAGATATAGGTACTGCAATTCCTTTTGTATACGCGCACATTGTGCTCACAATCTATGCCGACCGACCAGAAATCGGCCGGCATAAAATCATGAAGCTTATAAAGAATCTACTTAAAAGATTTTCTTAATTACAGTTCTTCGTTCAGAATGCTGTAAACAGGAGCACCTTCGCACTGTGCCGGAATGCTTACGCCCAGCAGTACAGCTGCAGTTGGAGCTACGTCTACTTCCCGTGGGAACAGTTTCATTTCATAGCCTTCTTTGATACCAGCGCCAGCTGCCACAAAGATTGGCCCTACAGATGTATCAGCATAACCTTCGGCTGTGGATAAAGATTCACCGTGGTCATGTACATAATCCTGATGAACAAAGAAGATAATATCCCCTGCAGTGTAGTCGCCGCCCAGGCCCAGCAGATTGGCATCTTTCTGGTGCAGTGCCAGTGCAATAATGCGGTTTCCTGTTTTCGGATCTTTCAGTCCATACAGATCGGTGATAATTTTTTCTTCCAGCTGATATTTGTCTGCCGGATCTACAATACCATGACGGTCACGGCCCTTCAGATTGATGAAGATACTGTTGGAGCGCTGCTGTACAGCAACGGTTTTATCCCAATCGATTTCTGCTTTTGGATTGCCATTTTCGTCTTTTTTCAGAACGGTGTAGCCTAAATCACACATAACACCAGTGTTAATCCCATAGTTATCGCCGATGGATGGGCTGAAATCTTCGTTCGGGCAAATCAGAGAGTGGTCAGAGAACAGCAGAATGGTCCAACCTTCATCCAGCAGAGGCAAGAATTCGCCGATATATTCGTCGGTCATTTCATGGGTACCAACAGCACACTGATAAATCAGATCTTCTGTTTTTGTAGAAGTTTCACGTTCTTTCAGCGTACGCATATAAGTATGACCGGACATATCTGGGCCATGGAAATGGCTGAATACAACTTCCACGCCTTCTTCTTTGATCATATAGTTGATGGAATCTGCCTGCCATTTCGCAGCCTGTCTCCACTGCTGCAGGTTACATTTGTTGATGATATCCAAGTCACCATCACCGATCTGACCAGTTGCACATGGAGGCCCAAAGTTGGCTTTTATTTTGTCAAAAATCCAGGTTGGGTACCAAACGCGGTTGTCATCGGCAGAGAACCCATTGGAGAACCACATACGAACAAAACTGCCGTCTTCAGCTAAATCCAATACACGCAGATTACGAACTACATGTTCCAAACCGCCTGTTCTGGTTGGTACGATATCATAAACATTTGGTGTATAAACATCTTTATCCAGAACAGCCAGTGGCTGTGGTGCATTTTTAGCTGCATAAATAGCAACTTTGTCGTAAACGCCCTGTTCGTTTTTCAGGATCAGGCAAGGTCTTGGCATTTTGCCAAACAACTGCAGCCAGGTAAATTCCTTGGCACCTTCTGGAATTTCAACTTCCCAGCCAGATGGTTCTGTAATCGGGCTCAATGCAACATTTGCCGGATAGCGATGCAGTTCAGACATCTGAGAATCGCCAGGCATCAGGATGTTGGTACGAATATCCATTGCTTTATTCAAGCTGTATCCATTAAAGCCATCAATGCCTTCTTTAAATTCATCCCACAGTTCATTCCAGTATTCCTGTTTTGGTTCCTGTTTGGTGTAAGCGGATTTTACACCCAGCAGTTCAGCAGGATCCCCTGTAAATGCTTCGGTGGATGTAGTTGCATGGGCATAGAATTTTACTTCCGGAGCTTTTGTGCTGGCAACCATAATGCCTTCCCAGTCGCGCATTGCATAGCCAAAGCCCAGAGCGCCCGGTGTGGTACCGTCTACAACATACAGGTTTTCACTGTCGCTGGATGGTGGCCATGCACTACCTGGCCAGTGCCATACCAATGTTTTTTTGCCGGCTTCTGCAGTTACATTCCACAGCTGTTCTGCATGGCAGTATTTGGAATAGATCCCTGCAAAGTTTACATCCAATTCGCCTTTCATATTGATATTGAAGTCTTCAATCCCGTGGGTCATTGGATATGCACCGGTGCATAAGGTTGTCCACATTGGTGGTGTAATAGTTGGCACGGCACCTAACAGACGCAGGTCATGGCGGGCAGAACCCCGTTCAATCAGTTTTTTCAAGTTTGGCATATGCCCTTCGTCAACCATTTTGCGGGAGAATTTTGGATCCAGACCATCGATCCCCAGCAGAATTACTTTTTCAGATAACCCTTTTTCTCTTAACATGATATCATTACCCCTTTCAGCAAATCATGCAAGTTGCATCTTTTAAAAAATAATTAATACAATTAATTGTTTTATATGAAAACTCTGAAAAATAATCGGCTATCCGCATGTCGCACCTGTTACAGGCTCGACATGCGGCAGCCATACTATTCATTCGCTTTTTTACAGCGTAAGCAAGAACTAGTCTTCAATGATCTGATAGATTGGAGCACCTTCGCACTGTGCTGGTACTCTCATACCCATAATGGTTGCAATGGTAGGCGCTACGTCAACCTGACGGATCATACGGTCGGTGTAGAAGCCTTTTTTGATACCAGGGCCTGCAGCCATAAAGATTGGACCTGCGGAGGTATCGCATTCACCCAGAGCAGTTGCCATGCTGTCATCGTGGTCATGTTCATAACCTTCAGCCATGCAGTAAATGATATCACCGCTGTCTGGGCCGCCCAGACCTAAAGCGATGGCATCTTTGTTGCGCAGTGCCCATGCAATGATACGTTTGCCGCTTTCTTTATCTTTGATGTTGTACAGATCAGTGATGATCTGTTCTTCCAGTTCATACTGGTCAGCTGGATCAACAATACCGTCGATGATGGTAACATTGCCGTCAGCATCTTTTACTTCATGCTGGTTTCTGCCTTTCAGGTTCAGATAAATGTGCATTTCGCGGTTTGCAACAGCTCTTGTTTTGGTCCAGTCCATTCTTCTTTTCTTTTTGCCGGTTTCTGGGTTCACTTCGCGAACGGTGTAACCCAGTTCTTCCATGATCTGAATGTTGCAGCCGGTGTCGCCTAAGCCGCGCAGACCATATTTCGGGCAAACCTGAGCATGGTCAGATACAACCATCAGGGTCCAGCCTTCATCCAGGAAGTGAACGAATTTACCCAGGTAACGGTCGGTCTGTCTGTAAATTTCCTGCATGATGAATTCATACTGTTCTGCAGTGGTGTTTTCGGTACCTTTTGCCAGGTCACGAATGAACATATGTTTCTGCAGGTCAGGTGCATGGAAGTGAGAGAATACTACTTCGTAGCCGTCATTTTCCATCAGGTAGTTCAGAGAATCTGCCTGGAAGTCTGCAACATGTTCCCAGCACTGATGCATGCAGTCGTAAATCAGTTCAAAGTCACCAAAGCCCAGTGTGGAACATGGGGATGGATACCCTACGTTGTCTACGATTTCCTGATACAGGCTCTTTGGAGACCACATCATATCAGCGGCAATGTTCATGGAAGCAGATACCCACATTTTCACCTTGGAACCATCTTCTGCAATTTCCAGTACACGCATATCACGGGTAGCCTGGATCATGTCATCGCCTTTTACGCAATCGTCCACGATGTCGCGTACATATTCGCGGTTCTGGATGGTAACCATTGGTTCAGCTGCTTTTTTGTTTTTGTAAATAGCAACATGGTCGTATTTGCCTTCAGCGCCTTTCAGCACCAGAGCTGGACGACGGATCAGACCGCCGGACAGCAGAATAACAAATTCTTTTGCGTCAGCTGGAATGTCAGCTGCCCATTTTTCAGCCGGTTTGATGGAAGAGAATGCGATGTCGGCTGGAATTGCATTGGAACCGCCCTGACCATCTTTGTATGGGTTTACAATGTACAGACGGAAGCCGTCTTCCATTTTACGCTGCATCAGGCTAGCCATGCCGCCGCCTTTTTGTTTTGGTTTGTCATCGCCCAAACCGGTAACTACGCAAGGAACTTTCGCGTCAGTCATAGCACCGGAACGATATTCGATGGTTTCATTCTTTTCGCTGGCCATTACGATAAATTCGCCATCAACCTGTGCGGAACTCATGTTAACGCCGCCTGGAGAGGTACCATCTACTACATGCAGATTTGGGCTGTCAGAGGATGGTGGCCATGCACTACCTGGCCAGTGCCATACCAGTGTTTTTTTGCCGGCTTCTGCAGTTACATTCCACATCTGTTCTGCGTGACATTTGGTCGAATCAAAGTTCAGGTTTACCATGTCGATATCGCCGCCCTGTCTGTAGAACGCGGTAATCCCATGGGTGGATGGATATGCCCCTGTTGCCAGAGTGGTCCACTGTGGTGGTGTTACAGTTGGCAGTGCGCCCAACAGAACCAAGTCTTCACGGGCAGCGCCTGCTTCCAGAATTTTTTTGGTGTTTGGCATAATCCCCATGTCGATATATTTTCTTGTCAGACGTGGGTCCATTGCGTCAACACCCAATACAGCTACTTTTGATGCTTTTGCCATTTGAAATCTTCCTCCTCTTAAATAATAATACTGCATACTTTACACAATAG
>CAMFFG010000045.1 GCA_945949655.1 uncultured Peptococcaceae bacterium | reverse complement strand
AGAACGGAAAATATCCGCAAACTGGTGCGGGAATCCAGAGTTCATGCAGAACAGTTAATTTATCCGATTTTTGTGGTTGAGGGAGAAGACCAGATCAACCCCATCGACTCTATGCCGGGGATCAACCAGTATTCCCTGGATCATCTGCTGGAGGAAGTAGAACGGGCTGTGGCCGTTGGCATCAACAGCATCATTCTGTTCGGCATTCCGGCAGAAAAAGACCCGGCGGGCAGCCAGGCCTATGCCGACGGCGGCATTGTGCAGCAGGCCATCCGCAAGGTGCGGGCCGCTTATCCCGATCTGGTCATCATTGCAGACTGCTGCCTGTGTGAATACACCAGCCATGGACATTGCGGGCTGGTGACACCGGAAGGGCAGATCCTGAACGATCCGACCCTGAGTCTTTTAGCAAAAACAGCAGTATCGCAGGCTGCAGCCGGTGCCGATATCATCGCGCCTTCCGACATGATGGACGGCCGTGTGGGCATGATCCGGGCTGCTCTGGACGAAGCCGGCTACCCCGATGTGGCCGTGATGGCTTATTCGGCCAAATACGCTTCCGCTTTTTACGGCCCCTTCCGGGATGCGGCTGGCTCTGCGCCCCAGTTCGGCGACCGCAAGACCTACCAGATGGATCCGGCCTCCAGTGTGCGTCAGGCGATGCAGGAAACAGAGCTGGATGTGGAAGAAGGCGCCGACTATATCATTGTAAAACCGGCCATGGCCTACATGGATATTATGGCCAGAACGCGGGAAGCCTTCTATCAGCCTGTCGTGGCCTACAATGTCAGCGGGGAATACGCTATGGTAAAAGCAGCGGCAGCCAACGGCTGGATCGATGAAAAGAAGATCGTGATGGAAATTATGACCGGCTTTGTGCGGGCCG
The DNA here is from genome assembly GCA_945949655.1 of uncultured Peptococcaceae bacterium. GTDB lineage: Bacteria > Bacillota > Peptococcia > Peptococcales > Peptococcaceae > UBA7185. Next base: position 6,977 of record CAMFFG010000045.1, on the reverse strand, counting down.
GTGCGGATATGATTCTGACTTATCATGCCATTGATGTGGCCAGATGGCTGCAGGAAAGCAAATAAAAAATACAATCAGAGAGGAGATTGTGACAAGATGGACTTTACAAAATCAAAGCAATTGTTTGAGCAGGCCGTGGAACTGATTCCGGGTGGTGTGAACAGTCCGGTGCGTGCCTTTAAGGCAGTGGGGGATTTTCCGGTATTTATCGAAAAAGGGGAAGGTTCTAAACTGTACGATGTGGACGGCAACCAGTATGTGGATTATATCTGCTCCTGGGGCCCGCTGCTTCTGGGCCATCAGCCTGCTGTGGTGACCGCCGCTGTGCAGGAAGCGCTGTTAAAAGGCAGCACCTACGGTGCACCGACAGCGCTGGAAGTGGAGATCGCGAAAATGATCGTGGATGCTGTGCCATCGGTGGAAATGGTGCGTATGGTCAACTCCGGCACCGAAGCCACCATGAGTGCCATTCGTCTGGCGCGCGGCTATACCGGACGCAATAAACTGGTAAAATTTGAAGGCTGCTATCATGGTCATGCCGATCACCTGCTGATCAAGGCCGGTTCCGGCGCGCTGACCTTCGGCGTACCTTCCAGCCCCGGTGTGCCGGCTTCCATTGCCTCGGAAACACTGACCGCCACCTACAACGATCTGGACAGTGTGAAAAAACTGTTTGCCGAATATCCGGATCAGATCGCGGCGGTCATCGTAGAACCGGTGGCCGGAAACATGGGTCTGGTGCCTCCAGTGGCAGGATTCCTGGAAGGTCTGCGGGAAGTTACAAAAGAACACGGTGCTCTGCTGATCTTTGACGAAGTCATCAGCGGTTTCCGCGCTTCCTACGGCGGTGCCCAGAAAGTGTTCGACATTATGCCTGACCTGACCTGTCTGGGCAAGATCATCGGCGGTGGACTGCCGGTGGGCGCTTACGGCGGACGGAAGGAAATTATGGAACATGTGGCTCCGGTAGGACCGGTATACCAGGCTGGTACTCTCTCCGGCAATCCGGTGGCTATGGCCGCAGGCATCGCTACCTTAAAAGAACTGGCCAGACCGGGCGTTTATGAAACAGTGGAAGCAAAAACCAGAACGCTGGCTGCCGGGCTGCAGGCTGCTGCCGATGCTGCTGGCGTAAAAGTATGCATCAACCAGAGCGCTTCGCTGCTGACAGTGTTCTTTACCGATCAGAAGGTGGACAGCTACGCAGCATCCATGAGCTCTGACACAGCAAAATTCAAAGTGTTCTTCCAGTCTATGCTGAACCAGGGCATCTATCTGCCGCCATCCCAGTTTGAATGCTGGTTTGTATCGCTTGCGCACAGCGACGCCGATATTGCCGCTACCATCGAAGCTGCGAAAAATGCCTTTGTCGCTGTGGCTGCCGCAGAATAAACAGGCGAATACATGCCATGATAAAACAGAAACCACAGGTTTTCCGGTAATTATCGGTTGAGCTGGCCGGTGGTTTCTGTTATAATGCTATATATTACGGTTTGATTTGCAGAAAAAAAGAGGTGTTACTGTGCAGGAGCAGAATGCGTATTATTTAAACCAGATTTACAGTCAGAATATGCAGGAACGGCAGCAGACCGGGCGGATCCGCAAATGCCTGACCCATACCTTTGGCTGTCAGATGAACGAGCGGGATTCGGAAATTCTGTTTGGCTTTCTGGAACAGATGGGGTATGAAAAGACCGATGTGGAGGCGGAAGCAGACCTGATCCTGTTCAACACCTGCTGTATCCGGGAGAAGGCAGAGAGTAAGGTGCTGAGTCAGCTGGGCGAGCTGAAAAAACTGAAACAGCAGAAGCCCGATCTGATCATCGGTGTCTGCGGCTGCATGATGCAGCAGAAGGGCATGGCAGATATGGTGCGGGTATCTGCGCCCCATGTGGATCTGATTTTCGGCACACACAATCTGCATCATTTTCCGGAGTATATTTACAACCTGTACCAGGGCAAGGGAAAGCAGATCGCCATTGTGGACAAAGAAGAAGCGGTGCAGGAGGGGCTGCCGTCCTATCGGGACGACAGATTCCGGGCGCTGGTGAACATTGTCTACGGGTGTAACAATTTCTGCACCTACTGCATTGTGCCTTATGTGCGGGGCCGGGAGCGGAGCCGCCGGCAGGCTGATATCGTGCAGGAGGTAAAAGATCTGGTGGCCGATGGCGTGGTGGAGATTACCCTGCTGGGCCAGAATGTCAACAGCTACGGGCTGGATCTTGCCGACGGCACCACCTTTGCCGGACTGCTGCGGGAGTTGAATGAGATCGAAGGCCTGCGCCGGATCCGCTATATGACATCCCACCCCAAAGATCTGACCGAAGAGCTGGTGAAGACCATCGCCGAGAGCAGCAAGGTGGTGGATCATTTTCATCTGCCGGTGCAGTCGGGCAGTACCCGGGTACTGGGGCTGATGAACCGCCGCTATACGAAAGAGGATTATCTGAAACGGGTGGAACTGATCCGCCGGTATATGCCCGATGCTGCCATCACCACAGATATTATCGTGGGGTTCCCCGGCGAAACCGAAGAAGATTTTCTGGAAACCATCGACCTGGTGAAACAGGTGAAATTTGACAGCGCTTTTACCTTTATCTATTCCAGACGCACCGGTACGCCGGCGGCTCGCATGGAGGATCCGGTAACGCTGGATGAGAAAAAAGAACGGCTGCAGCGTCTGAACGATGTGCTGAGCCAGATCGGCCGCGGCATCAACGACAGACTGCAGGATACCGTGGTGGAAGTTCTGGTGGAAGGTCCCAGCAAAACCAATGCCGATATGCTGACCGGGCGCACGACCACCAATAAAACTGTTATTTTTGCGGGAGACCCTTCCCTGATTGGGCAGATTGTTAATGTTACCGTTACCGAGGCGCAAACATGGGTCTTAAAGGGAGCTTTGGCAGAATAAAATAAGAATTTTTAAAATCATAACGGAGGTGCTACTGTGGATATTTTCACAAAAGCAAAAGAATTAGCCGATGCAATCGCTGGTTCTGCAGAATTGGCTTCTCTGAAAGAAGCTGAAATGAAAATGATGATGGACAACGAAGCAAGAGCCATTGTAGAAGAGTATCAGGGCATTCAGATGGAAGCCATGAACAAAGGCCTGAGCTTTGAAGATCTGTCCGAAGAAGAAAAGAAACATGTAGAAGAACTGGAAGCAAAAATGAACGAAAATGCCAACATCAGCGCATTTTTGGGTGCCAACCAGGCATTTGAACAGATTCTGCGTTCTGTCAACATGATCATCGGCGCTGCCATCAACGGCGGTAACCAGGGCGGCTGCAGCAGCTGTGGTTCCCACGGTGCTGACGGCAGCTGCAGCTGCAGCGGTGGCTGCGGCAGCTGCTAATGGCGCAGATCGCTGTCAATAAGTAGCGAAAATCACGATAAAAGAGGTGTATCGGGAAACACGATACACCTCTTTTTACATGGCAGGAGGTCTATCGGGAAACACGATACACCTCGCGATATACCTTTTTCTCTTTTCCCGGCACGGACTGGGAATTTATGTTGAAATCAGTCTGGATATCTGATAAACTAATACGATAGAGATTTTATGAGAACAGCAGCGGATGCGTGCTGTTCTGACGGAAAAACGCCGGGGAGTGGAGCAGTTTTGATTATCTTACAGGCAAAAAACTTAAAAAAATCATATATCACCGACCTGATCTTTGAACAGCTGGATTTCTACATTCAGGAAGGCGAAAAGGTAGGGCTGGTAGGGCCCAATGGCACAGGCAAATCGACGCTGTTTCGCTGTATTACCGGTGAAGAGACCTTTGATGAGGGGCAGCTGCAGATCAGTGCCCGTCACAGTATGGGTTATATGGAGCAGATGCCCGAGTTTGCGCCCGGTTTTACCCTGCTGGATGCGGTGATGGAAATGTTTAACGACATCTTTGCCATGCGGGATCAGCTGCGGCATCTGGAACAGCAGATGGGTCTGGTGGAAGGCGAAGCGCTGGAAGGGCTGCTGGAGCAGTACAGCACGCTGACCCACCAGTATGAGGATCTGGGCGGTTTCAGCTGCGAGAGCCGGGCCAAAGGCATCATCAAAGGGCTGGGCTTTTCCGAAGCCGATTTTGGCCGGGAGATCGCCTGCTTCAGCGGCGGCGAAAAGACAAGGGCCTCGCTGGCGCGGCTTCTGGTGCGGGAGCCGGATCTGCTGCTTCTGGACGAGCCCACCAACCACCTGGATCTGGAATCGCTGGACTGGCTGGAAACCTATCTGCGCAATTATCGCGGCGCCGTGCTGGTGATCTCCCATGACCGTTATTTTCTGGATCAGGTGACAAACCGCACGCTGGAGCTGAATCATCACCGGCTGAAAAGCTACAATGGCAATTACAGCCGCTACATGGTGCTGAAGGCGGAGCAGGAGATGGCACAGATGCGGGCCTACGAAAAGCAGCAGGCGGAGATCGCCCGTACCGAGGAATATATCCGCAAATATAAAGCGGGCATCAAATCCAGACAGGCCCGGGGCCGGGAGAAACAGCTCTCCCGGGTGGAACGGCTGGAGGCTGTGCAGGGAAACAAATCCATGCTGCTGCACATGCAGGATGTGTCCGGCACCGGCGAGGTGGTGCTGGAGATCCGGGATCTCTCCATGGCTTATCCCGACAAAGTGCTGTTTCATGATTTTACCGAGACCATCTACAAAGGCGAAAAGGTAGGGCTCATCGGCGGCAACGGGGTGGGCAAATCCACCATTTTAAAGATCATCATGGGGCAGCTGGAGCCCACCGGTGGTACGGTGCGGCTGGGTTCCCGGGTCAGGATTGCCTACTATGACCAGGAGCACCGGCAATTGAACCCGCAGCGGAAGATCATTGATGAGATCGTTTATTCCTACGATGTGAACGAGGCCCGCGATCTGCTGGCTAAGGTGCTGTTTTTCGGTGAGGATGTGGAAAAGCGCATCGGCGATCTGAGCGGCGGCGAGAAAGCCAGGGTGGCGCTGTTAAAAATTATTCTGGATCAGCCCAATCTGCTGATCATGGACGAACCCACCAACCATCTGGATATCAGCTCCAAAGAGATCGTGGAGCAGTTTCTGGACCAGTTTCCCGGCACCGTGTTTATGGTGTCCCATGACCGTTATCTGCTGGATGCCATCTGCACCCGGACCATCGTGCTGGAGGATCAGCAGTTTATGACCTATCTGGGCAACTACAGCTATTACCGGCAGAAAAGGGCCGAGCTGGAACGCATCGCCCGGGAAAAAGAGGAGGAGCTGGAGGCCCGGCGCAAAACGGGCGGCAAAGCAGGAAAACCGGTTGCAGAAAAGCCAAAGGTCAACAAATCCAAAGTGCGTAAGGAGATCGAGCAGCTGGAGGAACAGATCCAGCAGGGGGAAAGCCGCTCCGAAGAACTGTCAGCCCTTCTGGCCGACGGTGCTACCTATCAGGATGAGGAGAAAAGCCGGCAGCTGGTGGCCGAGTATAAACAGCTGGAGGAAATGATCCCCCAGTGGTACGAAAAATGGGAACAGCTGCAGCTGCTGCTGGAATAGCGGCGCCGCAGCCGGATCCCTGGAACATGCGTGAAACAGGTTGGTATGTCACAGAAAGGAATTTCTGATATGAATAAAGTGGAATTGCTGGCGCCGGCGGGCAGTCTGGCTGCGCTGAAAGCAGCTGTGGAAAACGGCGCCGACGCGGTATATATCGGCGGGGATCAGTTCAGTGCCCGCCAGAAAGCAGAAAATTTTACCAGGAAGCAGATGGCCGAAGGCATCGCCTACGCCCATGATCGGGGCTGTCAGGTGCATGTGGCGGTCAACACGCTGATCCGCAACGAGGAGATCGGTGACTTTATCCCTTACGCCTATCAGCTGGCGGAGCTGGGTGTGGATGCGGTGATCGTGCAGGATCTGGGTGCAGCCCATCTGCTGCAGGAAACGCTGCCCCAGCTGCCGCTGCATGCCAGCACCCAGATGGCGGTGCACAATACACCGGGCGTGCAGTTTCTGGAGCAGCAGGGCTTTGCGCGGGTGGTGCTGGCCAGGGAAACCTCGCTGGAAAGCATCCGGAACATCAAAGCCAGTACCGATGTGGAGCTGGAAGTGTTTGTGCATGGCGCCTTATGTGTGGCCTATTCGGGCCAGTGCCTGCTCAGCAGCATGATCGGCGGACGCAGCGGCAACCGGGGCCTCTGTGCCCAGCCCTGCCGCATGCCCTATCATCTGTTTGACCAGAGCGGGCGGGAATATGCCGATGAACAGGGCCGGTATCTGCTCAGCACCCGGGATCTGAACATGCTGCATCATCTGCCGGAGCTGGTGGCCTCCGGTGTGACTTCCCTGAAAATAGAGGGCCGCATGAAGCGTCCCGAGTATGTGGCCACAGTGGTGCGCCATTACCGGCAGGCCATAGACGCCTGCTACAGCCACAGCACGCCTGATCTGAAAACAGCCGACCGGGAGCTTTTGCAGATCTTCAACCGGGATTTTACCACCGGTTATTACTTCGCTAACCAGGGTGCTGATCTGATGAGCCACAGCCGGCCCGACAACCGGGGCGTGCTGGTGGCGGATGTGTTAAAGACCGAGCAGAAAAAAGTCTGGATCCAGGTGAAAACGGTACTGGCGGTGGGCGATGGCTATCTGCTGTACAATGACCGGGGCGAGGAGATCGCCGGAAAGATCCAGGCCATGTCCATCAAGGGCAAACAGATCGATACCGCCTATCCGGGACAGATCGTGCAGCTTACCGTGAGCGGCAATGCCCATGGCAGTAAGCAGTTTTACCGCACTTCCGATGTGCAGCTGTTGAAGCAGGCGGCGGACAGCTACAGCCGCCCGTCGCAGCCGCAGAAAAAGGTAGTGCATGTTAAGATAGAGCTCAGAAAGGACAGACCCATCTCGCTGCTGGCCTGGGATGACGACGGTCATCAGCAGTACGGTGAGAGCGATTATCTGGTGGAGGCGGCCAGAAACCGCCCCAGCGACGCGGAGAGCGTGC
>CAMFFG010000044.1 GCA_945949655.1 uncultured Peptococcaceae bacterium | reverse complement strand
CAGCGTGGTGCCCCGCAGGATCTCCTCCCCCTGTTTTTGCTCCAGAATACGCCGCAATAGATCTTTGATCTGTTCCAGCGTAAATCACCGATGGCCCCCATAGAGCAGTGATACGTCACCGTAAAGCGCTCCATCTGCTGTGTCAGGGCCTGCTGCACCCGCCGGGCCGCCGGCACCAGCAGCTTTAAAAACTGGATCCGCCGGTAAATGATCTGGCTGCCATACTCGATCAGATAGCTATTCCAAACCTCCAGCTGATTTCTGTTCTGCTGTCGGTACTGCAATTCCTTTAACAGATTATTGCGCTGCTGCACCACCCGCTCATAATCCCGCATCAACCGGTGATATCCCTGATCCATCTGACACATGACCACATCCAGATAACGGCGCCGCTCCGCCGGAGATCCTTTGATAATTTTCAGATCATCGGGCGAGAACAGTACCACCCGCAGATAGTTGTGCAGCTCCGCCATACTTTTATATTTAACGCCATTGATCTTCAGCTGTTTATTTTTTTCCCGGTCCACATAGATCTCCAGATCATAACAGCGCGCACTGTCATCTTTTTTCATCTGGCCAAGCAGACGAAAATACGGCTGCTCCCAGCAGATCAGCTCGACATCCTTATTTCCCCGGAAATTACCTCCCATGGACAGATAATAAATGGCTTCCAGAAGGTTGGTTTTTCCCTGTCCATTGGCACCGATCAGCACATTGATTCCGCGATTCAGATTCAGTTCCTGATTTTTATAGTTTCGGTAGTTGATTAGATGCAGGTGCTGTAGATACAAAGAAAACCCTCCCTCCTTCGGATACGTTAATTTTCCCTTTGGCTGTGTTATTAAAAAATTTGCTTGCTCACATACTATCTGTATGCATCGCTTCACAAATTTTTTAATTGCCTTGCCAAATGAAAAATTTCCTGTATCCTCTCTATTTATAACTCATAAAGTCACCTTGTCAGATAAAAAAATTACAAAGTCCTCATGCTGTTTTACACAAATATTTTTACTGTTTTTTATCCGACATCTTTTCTGCCATTTTATCATGAAACAAGGCAACATACAACAAAAAGCGGCCTGTTCTGGTTGAACAGACCACCTCTTTTATTTATACGACTGTAGCGCGGAGCAGGTTGTTAAGCTCCTGCAATGCGATCATTGCATCGGTATTTTTAAAGTTCCGGTCCTTCTTGATATCTTTCAGGATCGGAACCAGTTTATCCAGATGTTTCTGAAACTCATCGGGATAAGCTGCAGCCAGATTCCACAGATCATAAAATTCACCGCTGTATTTGTATACCATGTTGTCTTCTTCAAATTCTTCTGTCATCACATAAGCGGCATACAGATGAGAAACCCCGACCATATAGTTACTTTCATCGGGCTGTTTTTCACATTCTTCAAACCGCTGGATGGCAAATGTGATCTCACTGCGGAAGATGGCTTCATATCCCGATTTATCATCTAATTTATAATTGAGAACAGCGCCCAGCAGTAGATTGCATACGAGAGAAATCAGCAGTAATGTTGGCAGGATCCTGCGTTTCCTGCTTTTTTGATTTGGTTTTTGATTCTGGTTTTGTTCGGACATTGCAGCACCTCCACAGAAATTGGTAACAGCATGATTCAGGATAAAACAAAAAGGCGGTCTTTTTGATCAGATCGCCTTTTTCCAGTTATCCTCTCAGCGGTAACAACAGATACAGATAGCTTTCATCATTTAACGGACGGAAGATGGCCGGGCTCAGCGGTCCGCCCAGTTTGACATCCAGATCGTCAAAATCCATGGTTTTAAAGGCATCCAGCAGATATTTGGCGTTAAACAGAATGGATAAGTCATTGCCTTCGGTGTAAATATTGATGTTTTCGTTGACCATACCGTATTCCGATTTAGACACGATGTTCAGATTGCTGTCAGAAATATTAAAGCGCAGCACGCTGGAGCCGTCCCGCTCCGGTACAAACAGACTGGCGCGCTCGATGGATTCCTGCAGCTGTTTCTTTTTCACCTTCATCAGAATATCATAGGTGTCGGGAATGACCTGCCGATAGTTTGGAAAAGCACCGTCCACCAGGCGGGATACCAGCCGCACTTCGTTGCATTCAAAGCTTACCTGCCGGCCATTGCAGCGGATGGTCAGCACATCTTCGGTATCATCTTTCATAATACGGCTGATCTCATTCAGCGATTTTACCGGCACGATAATTTTGAAATTTTCGCCGGTCAGATTGTCGATCTTGCATTTTTTCACGGCCAGCCGGTGGCTGTCGGTACCCACCATGGTCAGATCGTTCTGTTCTATTTCCAGCAGAGCCCCGGTGAAAATAGGACGGGGATCGTTCATATTGGCACAGAAACCGGTCTGTTTTACCAGCGATTTAAATACCAGCGGATTCACCGTGATCATGTGGCCTTCTTCCAGAGCGGCTACGCCCGGAAATTCGTCGCCACGCCAGCATTTGATATTGGTTTCGGCCTGGTCATATTCGATCTTCATAGATACTGTCTCATCGTCGTAGGAAAACAGCAGATTGGTGTTGGGCAGTCTGCGCACCATCTCTGCAAAAAAGTGAGCCGGAATTACGGCATGGCCTTCCTCTAAAACCTGTACTGGCACCTGGCAGATAATGCCCAGCTCCAGGTCGGTGGCGGCAAAGGTCAGTTGTTTGCCCTCTGTTTTCAGATAGATCCCTGTTAAAACAGGTACGGCTCCTTTGGTGGAGATGGCTTTTTGTACGGTGTTGATCCCTGTCAACAGATTTTCTTTTGTCGCTGTGAATTTCATAAGCTGATACGCGCTCCTTCTACCTCTTCTTGATATATATTTATAGTAGTATTAGTAATAGGCACTGTGGAAATGTTTAAAACTAGCTGAAACACGGTATCCACAAGGGTTTGCGCCTGTAGATAACCATGTTGATAATGGGTTTGATTTATCAACAGAATCCACAGGATTTTTCCACTGATCCAGTTATTCACATGTTACTAACAGTTTATCAAAAAAATTATCCACATTCAATGTTTTGTTGTGGTTTCGGAAAAAAACAGGCATAAAAAATCCCGCAGGGTTTGCTGGCTCTGCGGGATGCAGCATGTCCCTCACTCCGTAAGGGAATTTTTTATTTTATTGATGGTCATCTGCAGGGTCTGGTCGTTGCGCAGCTCTTCGGAGATTTTTTCGCAGGCGTGGATCACGGTGGTGTGATCCCGTCCGCCGAATAACTCGCCGATCTTGGGCAGTGACAGATCGGTCATTTCCCGGCAGAGATACATGGCCACCTGCCTTGGAAATGCAATATTTTTGGTGCGTTTTTTGGCTTTAAAGTCTTCCACCCGCATCTGATAATATTCTGCCACTTTTTCCTGAATGCGCTCACCGGTGACCACCACTGGCTCATTGGGGGTGATCAGATTCTGCAGACATTCTTTGGTCAGATTCAGATCTATTTTTCGCTTGCTGAGATTGGAGTAGGCGGACAGACGGGTCAGCATGCCTTCCAGCTCCCGGATATTGGATTTGATGTTTTCGGCAATATAATCAAACACATCGTTGCTGATCTCCAGATTTTCTGCCTGGGCCTTTTTGCGCAGGATAGCGATCCTGGTTTCCAGATCCGGCGGCTGAATGTCCGTTAAAAGCCCCTGGTTAAACCGGGAACGGAGACGTTCTTCCAGCTTGGGAATTTCATTTGGCGGACGGTCGCTGGAGATGACGATCTGTTTTTCTGCTTCCCGCAGGGTATTAAAGGTATGGAAAAATTCCTCCTGGGTCCCTTCTTTTTTGGAAAGAAACTGGATATCGTCGATCAGCAGCACATCCACATGCCGGTATTTGTCGCGAAATTCTTTATTTTTGTTATCTTTGATGGCATCGATCATTTCATTGGTAAAGGTTTCCGATGAAAGATAGGTGATTTTTGTGTCAGGCTTGCGCTGCAGGATATGATTGCCGATGGCGTGCATCAGGTGGGTCTTGCCCAGCCCGGCGCCGCCGTAGATAAATAACGGATTGTAGATCCGCTTTTCCTTGGCCTGGGCGATATTGTCGGCAACACCCAGGCAGACTGCATGGGTCATGCGGTTGCTGCTGCCTACCACAAAGGTATCAAAGGTATATTTGGGGTTCAGCCCCGTGTTGCGGATTGGTACTTGGACCGGTTCGACCGGAGCTGCCTGGGTTTCAAACACCGCCTGTGGTTCATCTTCCGGCTGGGTGTAGTCCTCTTCGGTGTATCCCTGCTGCTGAAACAGCTGCTCGATGGCCTGGTCTTTTTCCTGCGGTGTGACAAACTGGATCTTGACCGGATGGTTCAGCATGGCTTCCAGATGATGCCTGATCAAATTAAAATAGTTGTTCTCCAGATTATTTTTTGCAAAATCATTCTGAACTTTAATGATGATATTTTCACCGTAATATGCGGCCAGCTCTGTCGCTTTAAACCAGGTGTCAAAGGTTGGTTTGTTCAGATCATTTTCCAGAAGCTTTAATGCATTGTTCCAGATGATGGTGTTCATATTGTTATTTGCGTCGATCATGCAAATTCCCCCACATCTGCAAAAACCGAGCCCCCCGTCGGCAGTATTGCAGCAATTAAAAAAATACAATAAAAAAGTACATTAAAAAATGTCCACAACTTATCCACAAAAACTGTTGATAAGTTGGTGGTTTATCCACAAAAATAAAAAGAATACCTTAAAATAATAGCAGAAACAGCGTAAATTATCAACAAGTTTTTCAGAAAACCGTTAAAAATTATCCACAAGTGCATAAAAGAAGCGAAGAATACTGTCAGAAAATCTGCTTTTCTGTATAAATAGAGAGAGACAGCATAGAGACGAAAGAACGCAGATGTATGTGGATTTTAAGAGAAAATAAGAAACCGCACCTGCGTTCTTTTAACAGAATGAGACAACAGTAAAAAATTTTTTTACCGGAAAAACGATGATTTTCTTGCAAAAATAGCGGAGAAAAATGGTGACAAGCTCTTGACCTCGTTATTTCAATATTATATAATACTTAATTGTAAATGTAATTTTAATCGTTTGATCGTAAGATTGCGATAGTCTGCCAGAAAGTAAAAAAGGGAGGTGTTGTACGGTGAAAAGAACCTATCAACCAAAAAATAAAAAACACAAAAGAGTTCATGGCTTCAGAAGAAGAATGTTAAGCGCCAATGGTAGAAATGTACTCAAAAGAAGAAGAGCAAAAGGGAGAAAAAGATTAAGCGCTTAATTTTTTCAAAATATAGCTCTTAAAGAAAAGGCCCATGTGGCCTTTTTATATTATTCAGGCATTTTTCTGGAGGGTTTCTGATGCTGAAAAAGGAATACAGACTAAGAAAAAATGCTGATTTCAGAAAAGTATATCGCAGTGCCAAATCGGTATCCAGCAGGTATCTGGTGCTTTATCCCAAAGCAAATAAGGGCGATGGGATCCGGATCGGATTTTCTATCTCCAAAAAAGTGGGCAAGGCCAATGTGCGGAACTATTACAAGCGCAGATTGCGGGAGATCGTGCGGCATAATCTGCAGCATATCAAACCTGGATATGACCTGATCATTCTGACCCGGGTTCCGGTGACGGAGCTTGGCTATCATGAGTTGGAGAAAAATGTGAAATATTTATTGCGGAAAAGTGGTGTCTGGATTGATTGAACTGCCAAAAAAGATACTTTTGTTTCTGATTCAGTTTTACCGGAACTATCTGTCGGCCTTAAAAATGCAGCCGACCTGCCGGTTTTATCCGACCTGTTCACAGTATGCTTATGAAGCGGTCAGCAAATATGGATTTTTAAAGGGCGGATGGATGGCCGTCAAGCGGATCTGCAAATGTCATCCGTTTCATCCTGGTGGATATGACCCTGTAAAATAATATTAGGAGGTGGAGCGCCTGTTTTTTTTCACATAAGAAAAAGAGATAGGCTATGAATGCATGAACAATGACGGTGGTATGGGGATTTATTCGTTTTTACAGCCGGTTGCCGATATCATTGAAAAAGTGATCACTGCGTTATATCAGTTAACTGTAGCGATCGGTTTTCCAAGCTATGCGCTGGCAATTATTATGATTTCGATTCTGATAAAGATTATTTTATATCCTCTGATGCAGAAGCAGATGAAATCGACCATGAATATGCAGGAAGTTCAGCCAAAGCTGGAATATCTGCAGAAAAAATATAAAAATAATCCGGAAAAAATGAACGAAGAGGTTATGAAACTCTACAAGGAGTACGACATCAATCCGATGGCAGGCTGTCTGCCACTGCTGATCCAGATGCCCATCCTGATTGGTCTGTTTGCTGCACTGCGTCAGTATGATTTTCAACCACTGGAACATGCTGCGTTTTTCTGGATCCCAAATCTGGGTGAGAAAGACCCGTTCTTTATTCTGCCTGTGCTGGTTGCACTGACCATGTTTTTACAGCAGAAGATCAGCATGGCTACAACACCGTCTGCCGCAGAAAATCCAACCATGAAGACTATGCTGTATGTAATGCCTGCCATGATGCTGTTTGTATGCTGGAGCATGCCGGCCGGGCTGTGCCTGTACTGGGCATTTTTCAGTATTTTAAGCATTGTACAGCAGTTCTTTATGAATAAACAGAAACGCAAGGAAATGGAAGCCCGGGCTGAACGGGAAGCTGCTGAAAAAGAAAAACGGATCGCTGAGAAGAAAGCGAAAATGACCGCTAAAAAAGCAACAGCAGGAAAAGCAAAGAAAAAAGAAGTTACAGAAACAGAGCCTGCAGTTGAGGAACATGAAGAATAACGAAGGAGATGATTTTCATGTCCGGAAAAGAATATACCGCAAAATCTATTGAAGAAGCGTTGGAAAAAGCATTAAATGAGATGATGCTGACCCGTGATGATATTGAATATGAAGTAGTGACACAGCCTTCCAGAGGGTTTTTAGGCTTTGGACAGCGGGATGCTGTGGTGCGTGTCAGAAAAAAAGTGATTGAAGAATTAAAAGATATCGTGGCTGATATCCGGGAAGAACGGAAAGAGGAACAGCCAAAACAGCCGGTTGTGGAAAAAAAAGAACAGCCAGCAGCTAAAACAGCAGCAGAAGTAAAACAGCCTGAGACTGAAACGGGTGAAGCAGCAGAGTTAAAAGAAACTGCGGATCCTGCAGAAGAAGTAGAAAAAACGGCAGAAGAACAGTCTGCAGCGGTTGTAGAGACACCGCAGGCAGAAACAGTATCCAAACCGGTGGAAAAGGCTGATCGGAAAGAAGTGCTGGCTCATGCAGAAGAAAAAGGCCGTGCGTTTTTAAGCAAAATTTTTGAAGAAATGAAGCTGGACGTTACCATTGATGTAAAAGAAAAAAACGGCTATCTGGTTTTTGATTTAAAAGGCAAAAATCTGGGCATTCTGATCGGACGGCGGGGTGACACACTGGATTCTCTGCAGTTTCTGCTGAATCTGGTGATCAACGAAAAGAATACAGCTAAGATAAAAGGGATCATTGACATCGAAAATTACCGGGCAAAACGGGAAGAAACTCTGATCGGGCTGAGTCACAAGCTGGCTGCCAAGGCCAGAAAGACCGGCCAGAAAGTGGTGCTGGAACCGATGAATCCGCAGGAAAGACGGATCATTCATATGGCACTGCAAAATGACCGTCGGGTATCCACCTACAGCGAAGGGGAAGAACCGTACCGCAAAGTAGTGATCGTGCCGGAAGTCAAAGAAAATAATAAAAGAAAAGAATTAAATCAGGAATAGAAAATTGTAACAGGCTGTGCAATCTCTGCTCATAGAGGTTGCATAGCCTGTTTTGTTTAGATAATACTTTTTAAATTGTTTTTTCTACATTATGCCGATAGTGTGTTGGCGATAGCAGTTACTTCCGCTAAATAGATAGAATTTCTGTGATGATTCTGCCTGCTTTATAGAGAGCGTCTGAATATTG
>CAMFFG010000043.1 GCA_945949655.1 uncultured Peptococcaceae bacterium | reverse complement strand
GACCGCCTGGGGACACAGCAGCTGTAGCATCAGTCCCAGTGCTGTTATATTTGCAAGTTTCTGTTTCATTTATGGTTCTCCCTTTCTCTGTGGAAGTCGTTTTAGTGTTCTGACTACTTATATTGTGTCCAGAGAGAGGTGTTTTTAAACCAAAATGCTGTTTTCCGCACATCTATTGGCTGTTTTTGCAGATAGACTCAAACAAAAAAGAGCCGCCTCCCAAAGGAAACAGCTCTTTTGTTTAACGAACGCTCAGTCGAGCATTTGCTCTAGCCAAAGCAGCCTGTGCTCTGGCCATATCGATTCCTTCTTTTTTGGCGAGCCGTTCTTCTGCCCGTTTTTTGGCAGCTTCTGCTCTTGCGAAATCGATCTCGGTGCTTTTTTCAGCAGCTGGTGCCAGAATACTGATCACATTATTGGAGATTTCAATGAAACCACCAGACACAACCAGTTTTTCTGTGCCAGACGCTGTTTTATAAGTAACTACACCTGGCTTTAAGCCAGCCAGCAGTGGCGCGTGGTTGGGCCAGATCCCCAGCTCACCGTCCACACCAGGCACTACAACGGATGTACTTTCATCCCGCAGTGCCACCTGTTCCGGTGTAATCACTTCCAGTTTCAGGGTTTTATCAGCCATTTGCCAATCCCCCTTACGCCATCATTTTCTTAGCTTTTTCTACGGCATCTTCAATGGTACCTACCATCAGGAATGCACCTTCCGGCAGATCGTCATATTTACCTTCCAGGATTTCTTTAAATCCGCGAATAGTTTCTTTCAGCGGAATATACTGACCTGGGTTACCAGTGAACTGTTCTGCAACGAAGAAGGACTGAGACAGGAAACGTTCCACTTTACGGGCACGTGCTACAGTCAGTTTCTGTTCGTCGGTCAGTTCATCCATCCCCAGAATGGAGATGATATCCTGCAGTTCTTTGTATTCCTGCAGTACCTGCTGTACGCCGCGGGCTACTTCGTAATGTTCTTCCCCTACGATCTGTGGGTCCAGAATACGGGAGGTAGAATCCAGCGGGTCAACAGCCGGATAAATCCCTTTTGCAGAAATTGCACGGTTTAATACAGTTTTTGCATCCAAGTGTGCGAATGTAGTTGCAGGAGCCGGGTCAGTCAAGTCATCGGCAGGCACATATACGGCCTGTACCGATGTGATGGAACCTTTATTGGTAGATGTGATACGTTCCTGCATGGCACCCATTTCGGTAGCCAGTGTTGGCTGATAACCTACTGCAGATGGCATACGGCCTAACAGAGCAGATACTTCCGAACCAGCCTGGGTGAAACGGAAAATGTTATCAATGAACAGCAGCACGTCCTGGCCCTGTACATCACGGAAATATTCCGCAATGGTCAGACCGGTCAGTGCGATACGCATACGTGCTCCAGGTGGTTCGTTCATCTGACCGAATACCATGGCAGTTTTGTTGATAACGCCGGATTCTGTCATTTCTACCAGCAGGTCTTTCCCTTCACGGGTACGTTCCCCTACGCCGGCGAATACGGAATAGCCACCGTGTTCGTAAGCAATGTTACGGATCAGTTCCTGAATCAATACGGTTTTACCTACACCAGCACCACCGAACAGACCGATCTTACCACCTTTTACGTATGGGCAGATCAGGTCGATAACTTTGATCCCGGTTTCCAGAATTTCTTTTGCAGAGTTCTGTTCAGCAAAGGTAGGTGCTTCTCTGTGGATGCCCCATCTTTCGCCGCCTTCGATTGGTCCCTGATTATCAATGGTGTCACCAACTACGTTTAACAGACGGCCCAATGTACCGTCACCTACTGGAACTGTGATAGCGGAACCGGTATCAACAGCGACCATACCACGAACCAGACCATCTGTGGAAGACATAGCAACACATCTTACGGTGTTGTTGCCCAGATGCTGTTCTACTTCCAAGGTCAGATTCACTTCAAAATTTTTATCATCCTGGTCTTCTGTGCGGATTACAACAGCATTGTAGATAGCAGGCAGATTATCAGCGGTGAACTCAACGTCAACGACTGGACCAACGATTCTAATAATTTTACCCTTATTCAAAATTGGTAAACCTCCTTTTTCCCATAATCACCTTTATACTAATTCAGCGCGTTGGCACCGCCAACGATTTCTGTAATTTCGTTGGTGATGGCAGCCTGACGGGCCCGGTTGTATTCCAGATCCAGACGGCCAACCAGAGCAGTTGCGTTATCACTGGCAGCGGACATAGCTGTCATACGGGCGCCATGTTCCCCTGCTTTTGCTTCTGTCAATGCACTGAATACCTGGTTTGCTAAATATAAAGGTAGAATTTGACTTAATACAATATCCGGAGATGGCTCAAAGATGTAGTCCAGACCATCTGCGGCTTCACTTTCCGGTGTTTCAATAGGGAGCACCTTCACAGTTTTTGGAATCTGTGACATAGCACTGCGGAATTCCGCATATACAATGTGTACTTCATCGTATTTCCCTGTTACATAAGCGGTTTTCATCATTTTTGTAATGGCATCCGCATCCACTGCAGATGGAATATCATTTACGGTCAGGAATTCTTCATCGATGGTGTAACCACGTTTCTGGAAGAAATCTCTGGCCTTTTTGCCAACTGCTACGATGCCAACTTCATAACCTTTTGCTTCGGAAGCCTGTACCTGTGCAAAAGCCTCTTTCATGATGTTCGCATTATAACCACCGGCTAAGCCTTTGTTGGAGGCGAAAACAACGTAACCAACTCGTTTTACTTCTCTGACTTCCAGTAGCGGGTCCGATACAGACGCACCAGCGCTCGCTACCAGCCGGGAAAGTACTTCTTTTAATTTATCTTTGTACGGACGGGCAGATACCACAGATCCCTGCGCACGGCGCAGTTTGGAGGCAGATACCAGTTTCATCGCCTTGGTGATTTTACCGGTATTCTGTACACTGCGAATCCGCCGTTTTATTTCCTTACCACTAGCCAAACCTTATTCACCACCCTCTCGAAGAATCAAAACTGCTTCCGGGCTTACGCCTGGAATGTTGCTTTGAATTCGTTGATTGCTTTCACCAGTGCTGCGTCTGCATCGCCTTCCAGTTTACCGGTAGATGCGATTACGTCTAACACGCTGGCTTTATAGCTGGAGGATTTCATAAAGTTTAACAAGCCCTGTTCAAAGGCACCGATTCTATTTAACGCAACATCGTCAGTAAAGCCTTTGGATACGGCATAAATTACCACTACCTGGTCTTCAACCGGCATTGGTACATACTGACCCTGTTTCAGGATTTCCATTACGCGGGCACCGCGGTCCAGTGTTGCTTTGGTAGCAGCATCCAGATCGGAACCGAACTGGGTAAATGCTTTTAATTCGGTGTACTGAGCCAGGTCCAGACGCAGGTTCCCGGAAATTTTCTTCATGGCTTTGATCTGTGCAGAACCACCTACACGGGATACCGAAACCCCTGCATTGATTGCAGGACGAACACCGGCGTTGAACAGGTCAGCTTCCAGGAAGATCTGACCATCGGTGATGGAAATTACATTGGTTGGAATATACGCACTGATATCGCCGGCCTGGGTTTCGATGATCGGCAGCGCAGTCATGGAACCGCCGCCCAGTTCATCTTCCAGTTTTGCTGCACGTTCCAGCAGACGGGAATGCAGATAGAATACGTCCCCTGGATATGCTTCACGTCCTGGAGGACGTTTTAACAGCAGAGACAGTTCGCGGTATGCAACAGCCTGTTTGGACAGGTCATCGTATACAATCAGAACATCTTTTCCATTGAACATGAATTCTTCGCCCATAGCAGCGCCGGCATATGGAGCAATGTATAACATTGGAGCTGGTTCAGAAGCGGTAGCTGCTACAACAATGCTGTATTCCATAGCGCCGAATTCTTCCAGCTTGCTTACTACGTTAGCTACGGTAGATGCTTTCTGACCTACTGCAACATAGATACAGATCACATCTTTGCCCTTCTGATTGATAATGGTATCGATAGCTACCGCAGTTTTACCAGTCTGACGGTCACCGATGATCAGTTCACGCTGGCCTTTGCCGATTGGCACCAGAGCGTCGATACATTTGATACCGGTCTGTAATGGCTGATGTACCCCTTTACGGGTGATTACACCAGGTGCTACCGATTCTACCGGTCTGAATTTGTCAGTTACGATAGGGCCTTTGCCGTCAATTGGCTGACCAGTGGCACTTACAACACGCCCCAGTAATGCTTCCCCTACTGGAACTTCCACGATACGACCTGTTTTCTTTACAGGGTCGCCCTCTTTAATATGTTTGTATGGGCCTAAGATAACGCAACCAACATGGTCTTCTTCCAGGTTCTGTGCCATACCCTGTACACCGCCTGGGAATTCCAGAAGTTCGTTTACCATCGCATTTTTCAAGCCATAAACCTGTGCAATACCGTCCCCTACTTCGATTACGGTACCGATTTCGCTTGCTTCTATGTTGTTGTCATAGTTTTCGATTTGATTTTTCAGAATGGAACTAATTTCCTCTGGTCTGATATTCATTTTAGTCCCTCACCCCAATCTTTCATTAAAACTGTACTTCCTGTAATTTATTCTTCATACCTGCAAGGCGGGCACCTACTGTGCCGTCATAAACTTTATCGCCAAATCTTACAATCATTCCCGCCAACAAGCTTTCATCGACGCTGACATTCAGTTTAACGGTTTTCCCAGACACATTTGCCAGCTGGGCACTGAGAGCAGTTGCCTGTTCTTCAGTTAACGGATACGCAGAAACGACATCAGCATAAGCAATGTTGCGGACTTCATCGGCGTAAGCGCAGAACGCATCATAAATATCAGCAATGAATGCTTCCCGGTTTTTATCGATCACAACATAAAGCAGGTTGATAATGTTCTGATCTGCCTGGTTTGCAAACAACTGTTTTACGATTTCTTTTTTCTTATCGCTGCCAACGGTCTGGCTGATTAAAATTTCTTTTAACGCAGCATTATTTTCAATTGTATCAACCACGGCCTTTAATTCATCCTGGAAACGGTCAATACAGTCTTTTTCCTGACCAATCTGTAAGAGAGCCTGCCCGTAACGTTTCGCTACTGCTGCATTCATCATTTCGCTTCCCCTACCTCTTTCACAAAGTTATTGACCATATTCTGATGATCTGCAACGTCAATTGTTTTTCCAACAACTTTTGATGCAGCCAGCACTGCCAGGTCAGCAATTTCATTTCTGATTTCGTTCAGAGCCTCAGTCTTTTCTCGTGCAATTTCATCCTGCGCTTTGGCAGTCAGTCTTGCAGCTTCTTCCCGGGCTTCGTTCACGATATCAGCTTTTGTCTGTTCACCAATTTTTGCAGCCTGATTGATGATATCCTGTGCTTCGCTTCTCGCATTCTGCAGCTGAGCGGCATATTCATCTCTCAGTTTCTGCGCTTCCAGTTTTGCTTCTTCCGCGGAATTTAAGTTATTAGCAACTTCTTCTTTACGGCTGTCCAGCATATTACATACTGGTTTGTATAAGAAAATTTTCAAACCTACAACCAGAATGCAGAAGTTGATAATCGCAAAAATTACTGTAGATGGACTGATATCCACTTACACAACCTCCTCTCATGCGGGGTCAATAAAATACATGTCTGCACATGTCTCGATCTTAAAAATTAATTTTCCGGTAATATTAACATAGGCGATTGGACCAAGTCCCAATCGCCTACTTAGACCCTACATTACCCATGATGACTACCTGATGTTTGTAACACCCCGTAACACCTGATTAAGCATTACCTAAGATCATGAAGGCAATCAATAAGCCGTAAATTGTTAATGCTTCCATAAATGCCAAAGACAGAATCAAGGATGTACGAATATCACCGGTAGCTTCTGGCTGACGAGCGATAGCTTCCATTGCTTTGGAAGCAGCGATACCCTGACCAATCCCAGGTCCGATTGTAGCGATGGCTACTGCTAATGCAGCTGCTAAGAAAATTAAATCCATTGTGTTCCCCCTCCTTCCAGTACTTTATTGGGAATCTTCAAAGCATATTCTTACCTGCTGTTACCGCCAATAAGAAAAGGCTCTGAAATAAGATTAAACTAATATATCAAGGCTTAGTGGTGCACTGCTGTGGCTTCTTCCAGATAGATGGAAGCAAGCAGTGTGAATACAAAAGCCTGGATAGCACCAAACAGAATTCCTAAAACCTGCATTGTCAGCGGCAACACCAGCGGACACAGCGCAGCTAAACTTGCTACTACCATTTCTTCCCCGTAGATACTGCCGTAAAGACGCAATGCCAATGATAACGGACGTGTAAACTGTTCCAGAATATTAATTGGCAGCAAGATTGGAATCGGTTCCAGGAAATGCTTTAAGTAACCGCCAATCCCTTTTGTTTTGATGTTATAGTAAATACATAAAACAAAAACGATAATTGCGAGCCCAGCTGTCGTGCTTACATTGCTGGTTGGCGGTTTCAGTCCCGGCAGTGTACCAGCCAATGGCAGCAGACCGGAGTAGTTGGAGCACAGGATCAGAATAAAGAAACTTGCCAGAATCGGCATCAACTGTCTGGCCCGTTTTCTTCCAAGAATGTCGGTCCAGAAATTTTCATACATCTCAATACCCATCTCTACAACATTCTGCACACCGGATGGAATCCGTTTCATATTTCTTGTCCCCAGATAACTTACCACCAAGATCAGAATCATAACGCCCCACATGGTCGTGATCTCACTGGTCACTTCCAATGGCCCGATATGAAACAGCGGGCCGGCAGCCTCATGTCCGGAACTGGCGTAAGCAATATTTGTCAGAAACATTTCTTTCACCCCTTTCGTTCTCGGAATAAAACATACATATTCTTCACAAAAATATAATTTTTAATGGCCAGCAAGCCTAACGCTGTGCCGATCAACATTACAACATTGCGATATACCATCGCCATGGCTCCCACAAGCAGGAGTTGCCGAATCACAAAAATCAGCGTGCTCAGCATCCCTTTCGGACGGCTCAATGCATACCATGCCAGAAAACGGTTGAACACACTAACAGCCAGTCCCCATGCGAATCCAATTACTGCTGGAAACAATACAGATTCTAGCATATTTCTCCCTTTCTCGCCACTTCATATTTTTTATATCTTGTATTCTATATGCTTATTTACCAGTTATCTGGCGCCCGATCATCGGGATCTACAGGATGCTCCATGCGGTCCACCTGCTCAATAAACAGATGAAATCCCGAATATATCCCGCCAAGCACACCCAGCAGCCAGAAAATTCCCGGCGTACCCAGTTTGGCATCCAGCCATTTTCCGCACCAGGATGTAATCAGAACACTCAGAAGCATTGTTACCCCAAAACTCACGGCCAGCCCTAAATAGTCTTTTCTGGAATATCCCCGTTTCGCAGGCATAACGACACCCCAATTCATACATCTTATAGTGTTATTTTACTAGAAATCTGACACCAATACAATAAAAAATCTACACATTATGCCCAAAACTCAATAAATATTTATTATGTTTTATCGCCATACCCCTAAAGAAAATTTGCGCAAGCTGTAAATTTTAGCTGTAATACGCCCTCTCATGCAACAAAAACATAATACCGCCATTTCAGGCCCGCAAATGCGATTATAAAGCCATCTTTCTGCACTTTTCCGGTATAGGATGCCTTACCATCATTACCCGAAGGCTCCGAAATTATTCATCGCCTGTCTCTCCGCCTGATTTCGCATAAAAAAGCTGCCGTATGCAAACAACAGCACTGATAGCCTGTCTGACACAGCAGCTTTCTGCTCTTTTATTTATATTTGCTGTGGATGCTTACATCCAGTTTTCCGGTCGATCCGGCCGCAGACCAAAATGATACGCAATAGCCGCCGTGATCCGGCCGCAGGCTTTGCCATCTCCATAAGGGTTTACGGCATTGGCCATCTTATGATAAGCCGCCTCATCGGTCAGCAGTGTATAGGCTGTATCATAGATCAGGTCTTCATCG
>CAMFFG010000042.1 GCA_945949655.1 uncultured Peptococcaceae bacterium | reverse complement strand
ACAGGACAAAACCTTGCAGATAAGAAGTAATCAAGCGGAATAAGAATGAGGTGCATCACTACCTGTTCTCCGATTAAAATTCATAATAGCATACCAATTTTTTATTTTTGAAAAGTTGGTGTCACATCATTGACTAATGTACACACCGCAGTCATTTTTCCAGAAAATTTATTTGCTATTCTGCAGTATTTGCGTTATAATAATTCAGCAACAAAATCTCCGCGGGGATGTAATGGTTTCGACGGGGGATATGCGGTAGCCTGGGAAGCGAGCCAAGGTCGCGCCAGCTTGTAAAACGGTGCACTTTAAAATTAAACGCTAAAAACAATAATTTAGCTTTAGCTGCGTAATTGCAGTTAACTCTTCACCTGCTGTGTCTGCGGTGCGGGATGAAGGGTCACTTTAGCAGACTACTGTTTCGCCAGTGTCGGGTAACGAAACAGGAAACCTACCTGACTGGCCAGTTATGATCCTGTTTGCGGGAGCATAACTGGTGAGATAAAAACACAAACTACGCTCGTAGAGGCCTGGGGTGTCGGTCTTTCGGACAGGGGTTCGACTCCCCTCATCTCCATAATAAAAACGGCTTGAAACATCAGTTTCAGGCCGTTTTTATGTGGTGAATACAAAGATAAAGATAATTTTGACATATATCTTGATGCGTATTTTGTAGGAGTAATAAGATTATTCGTAACGGTCAGGTTTATCAGTTTCGCCAAGCAGATAATCAATACTAGTATTATAATAGCGGGCGAGTTTAATTAGAATTGAGGTGGGAATATCATTTTCACCGGTTTCGTATTTTGAATAACCGGTTTGTGACATGCCAAGCATATTAGCAATTTCAGTTTGTTTTTTATCATGATCTTCTCGCAAGTCTCTGATACGTGGATACATAAAAAATCACCTCAGAAAAATTCTAGCTAGAAGTATGGTTTACATTGAATTTTAATCTAAAACAGGTTAAGATATTTTATATTGCTGAAAGTATAATAAGAAAAGAGGTGGAGAAGATAATATGTGGCCGAAAGAAAAACTTATGAACATGGATGGGGATATATTACGACAACTGTTTCGGTCCGAGTTGAGATGTGGTATCTGTTATGGGGAAGATGTAAGTTGGGAAAACGCATATGCTGCAGCAGAACAGGTCGGTGAAATAGTGGAGATGGAAGACATGATGAGCGAACTGGCGAAGCTGTTGGAAAGATACCCGGCTTTTACCGTGGAACAAGAGGGTACGCAGTTACATGTACAGGGTATTCTAAAAAATAAACGCAAAAAACGACAGGAGATTTCCAGTTTTTTATGGCTGCAATGCCATCCTTCTTCGCACAATCTGGTGACAGCTTCTGTAGCCGGGGGAAAGCCTTTTTTCTGCAATCAGCTGGAATTTATCGATAACTTAGAGGAACGGTTTGGTATGCAGCTGGCTTTGCTGATAGAAGAAGATGAAATGCTGAAAACGTTTTATTTGGAATATCAGGCCTGGCTGGCGCCTTATACAGAGCAGATCGTGATGCTGCGAAAAGATTTCTCAGAACAAATGGCCATGCTTATCAGCGAGATCGCCAGATCGTTTCCAGAAGACGAAGCAGCTATTATGCCAGTCCGTTTTAATGTGCCCTATTTTTTAAATCGTGTGAAACGGATTTTAGAGCAGTACCGGCTTTCACAGACTGGAGAAAACGGCGCGCTGCAGCTGCTGCGTTTCCATCTGCAGAGTGGGGAAACAGATCTGGAATGTCATCTGGACCTGAATACTTGCAACGCTGTCTGGATACGATATATAGATAATAGGGCGCAATACAGCAATCATTTAACGTTGCTGACCGATCAACAGATCGTTCAACTGATCAGGGAGTTATTAAAGCGAATCAAATACTATACCAATCCATTCTGCAGTCTGTTTGCAAAAGATATTGCAGAGATGGCAGGCAGTATGCTTTCCTTGGAGGAAAATGTGACTTCTGATACAATTCTGGAGGCTTTGGAAACATATTTGGATCTGTTTTATTCCTGACGAAAAAACATAGAGAGCATATGACATAAAATCATCCGGTGCATTGCGGGATCTTTTGGAGATTTTTACGGAAATGTGATGAAAATATTATGATTAGCACTCGCCTGTTGACAGTGCTGATAAACCGTAGTATAACAGAATCAGAACGAAGGAAAGAGAAAAAGAAGAGAGGAAGAAAGCGATAGCTCTTCTCAGACTCGAATGTCCCAGGTTCCAGAAAACAAGGTTGACACATATTATGAAGAAAAAAGGAGAGATGACTTATGTTAATGCCTAGTATTTTTGGAGAAAACTTTTTGGACGATGTTTTTAAAGCGCCATTTGGTGGATGTAATACATCTGGCATGATGAAAACGGATGTTAAAGATCAGGGAAATCACTATGAGGTATCCATCAATATGCCGGGATTTCAGAAAGAGAACATTAAAGCGGAACTGCGTGATGGTTACCTGACCGTAACTGCATCCACCAGCCAGGATGTTGGGGAAGAAAATGCGGATACCCACTATATCCGCAGAGAACGTTACAGTGGTTCCTGCAGTCGTAGTTTTTATGTAGGCGAAGCTGTAACACAGGATGAGATTAAAGCAAGTTACACCAACGGCGTTCTGCACTTATCTATCCCTAAAAAAGAAGATAAAGCTGCAGTTGAAAGAAAAAATTATATTTCCATTGAAGGCTAACAGATTTGATGGTGTATGGCATAAGAAACATGCTGAAACATACAAAAGCTTGTTGCCGCAATTACGCGGCAGCAAGCTTTTTGTATGTTTCAGTGAGAACGCGTATTGATGTATTGCGGATGGAGTTTATCGTACATAATTTTCTGACTGGTATACAGGCCGTAATAGCCGGAAAACACATAGCTGACAGCACAGGCAATGCAAAATAGCAATGCGCTGGCGTGGCCAAATAATTCGATGCTCAGGATCACTGAGGCCAGCGGGCAGTTGACCACACTGCAGAACAGTGCAATCATACCGATAGCTGCGCCAAATGCAGGGTCAAGTCCCAGCAGGGGGGCTAGTACATTGCCCAGTGTTGCGCCAACAAATAAGGCTGGTACAATTTCGCCGCCCTTAAAACCTGCGCCTAGTGTTAGTGCAGTAAAAATAATTTTGAATAAAAAAGCAAAAGTGGGGCAGGTACTGGTCATAGACAGCAACAGCATATCGGCACCCTGACCATTGTAGGCGCGGGTGCCAGTCAGCATGGTGAGAACTACCACCAGACAACCACCAATAAAGATACGCCAGTAATCATTCGCAATCAGTTTGCGGTAAATCTGTCCGGTTTTGTGGATGACAATGCAAAATAAGATACTGACGATACCGCAGAGCATTGCCAACAGAATCACTTTGATAAATAAAAAAACGGTTAGTTCCGGCGTAAAGATCTGCGGAAATGTTGTGCTATTTATGCCGCATTTCTGAATGATGCCGTAAGCAATAGAGGCAGAGACAATACAGGGGACGAAAGCACTATAATGGATTACTCCGACACTGATGACCTCCATGCTGAATACAGTGGCGGCAATGGGTGTACCAAACAAAGCGGCGAATACAGCACTCATACCACAGATGATAATGATATTGATATCGGTATCTTTTAAACGAAACAATCGGCCAAGAGCTTCGCCGATGCTACCTCCAATCTGCAGGGCCGCTCCCTCTCGGCCAGAGGAACCACCGCAAAGATGGGTGATGACGGTACCAAAAAAAATTAGTGGGGCCATACGGATGGGAATGTGCTGTTTTGACTGAATAGAGGCTAACACTAGATTAGTTCCCGGATCCTGCCGCAGTCCAGCCAGATGGTAAGTAAATACAATCAGCAGACCGGCGAAAGGCAGAAGAAGAATCAGCCAGTCATTAGCCTGGCGGGCGGCGGTTACCCAGTTAATGCTGATGAGGAAGGCCGCCCCCACCAATCCGCAGACAATACCGGTGATGGCGCCGAAGACCAGCCAGCGTAAAAACCACATGACATATAAACTGCTATAGTTGAGCTGAAAATATAATTTCTTTTTAATGGTTTTCCAGTCGGGTTGCGAAAACATGTGTACTGCAGATCCTTTCTTCTGGAGTGGAAGCGTGATTTGTACCATTGTGTAATACGTTATTATATTCAGTATATCGGGATTAGAAGGCAGAATCAATGTGAATTTGTAAATGAACGAAAAAATTTGAGGAATCTTTTTGCCACTGGCAGGGATTATCATTGTGTTGTACAATAGATAATAAAGAAAACACAGACGATATATGTCTGTGAAAGTCAGGAGGATTTGTATGAGTCAATTATTATCACGGGTGGAGGAAACGGTTGCTTATATTTATGCCAAAACCCAATATAAACCGGAAACTGCTATTGTGCTGGGATCGGGTCTGGGACAGTTGGGTGAAAAACTGGAGCAGGTTACGGTGATTCCCTATGAGGAACTTCCGCACTGGAAATCCAGCACAGCACCGGGACATAGCGGACGGCTGCTGTTTGGTCTGCTGGGCGGTAAATCGGTGGTATGTATGCAGGGCAGACTGCATTACTATGAGGGTTATACTATGGAAGAAGTTACCTATCCGGTGCGGGTAATGGCTCGGTTGGGCGTAAAAAATCTGCTGTTGTCCAACGCAGCTGGTGGGATTAATACGGAGTTTGCCCCAGGCGATCTGATGCTGATTACCGACCACATCAATTTTCTGGGACGCAATCCGTTGATAGGGCCCAACGAGGCTGATTTTGGCGTGCGTTTCTGTGATATGAGCTATGCTTATCATCCTGAATTGCGTCGTATCGCGCTGGACGCAGCAAAGGAACTGGGACAGAAACTGCAGCAGGGCGTTTATGTGGCAACTACGGGGCCAAGCTATGAAACACCGGCAGAGATCCGCATGTTCCGTTTATGGGGGGCCAGTGCAGTGGGAATGTCCACCGTGCCGGAAGTGATTGTGGCCAATCATTGCGGGATGCGGGTATTAGGGATTTCCTGCATTACTAATATGGCCGCTGGTGTGTTGGATCAGCCGCTGACCGAGGAAGAGGTGCTGGAAACTGGTGAAAAATCCGGAGCGGCATTTCAGGCCCTGATGACGCGTATTGTGGAAAAGTTGTAGGGAGGGGGTTTTTGGAGAGTATGCAGACTGTCTGGCTTCATTCATTGTCTGCTGTAAGCAGAAGAGGAAAACTGTTCTTGTTTGCAACGGTGACGACTGCTGTGATAGCGGCAACCATTGCCGGAGTTAATCTGGCCAGCTCTGGCCTTCCTTCTCCGCTGGACAACGCCATTCCGGTTATTTCGCTGTTGGACAAAAACCCTTATGCCGAATACTATTATTATGAAGCGGATAAGCAGGAACGGTATGAGGCTTATCAGAATGCTCATGCAGAGCTGTCTGCCGATGAGGTGGTCTGGCAGGTGAATGCCGGTCTGGATCGTGAGTTTTACACAGAAATTATGCCGGTCATAGATCCATCCGTTTTACCGGTTATTGTAAACAAATATCATCAATTATCTGCCGATTATGTACCGGCAGATCTGGTCAAACTGCCATCGGGCAAGCTGGCCACGCGGGATACCTGTCAGGCCTATCAGCAGATGGCAGCCGATGCCCGCAAAGCGGGGCTGTCATTATATGCAGCCTCAGCCTATCGCTCTTATGATTTACAAAATCGTTTGTATAACGGCTATGTGAAACAGGAACACGGCGATACAGCCAGAGTGGACACCTACAGCGCACGGCCAGGGCACAGTGAACATCAGACTGGGCGGGCTATCGATCTGTGTGGTTCTTATGGTTCGCTGAATGATTTTGTCAATACGCCAGAGGGCCCCTGGGTAAAAGAAAATTGCTACCGGTACGGTTTCATTGTGCGGTATCAGGAGGATATTGTGCCGTTGACCGGTTATAAATATGAACCCTGGCATATCACTTATGTCGGAAAAGATGTAGCGCAGACAATGCATGAGAAGAATATAAACTGCCTGGAAGAATATGTGGTGAAATATATTGACCACCAGCCGCTAGCCGATGTATAATACAAATGTCCGCGGGAGCCTGGAGCCCTGCAGGAAAAATTTTTTGCAAGACAAATTTGGGAGAGCCACCTGGATCTGAGGAGGACCGGGATGGATGACAGGAAAGAATGATACAGAGTTGCCGCATAAAAAGATCATGTCATCCGAAACACAACTGTAGAAATTTTTCACAGCGCCTATCTGCTGGAGAACATTTTATGACAGGTTTCCTTTGGCAGGATGCAGCAACTCTTTTTTCTTTGCTTCATTTGGGCTTTGCCGCAAAAATCAAATGAGGTGAAAAACATGCAGGAAAAAACAGCAACATGCAACACAACAGGACAAAGAATCTCAACCAGAAAGATGGCTGTTGCCGGAATGTTAGGGGCAGTGGCGATCGTATTGAGTGTCACAGGTTTGGGTATGATCCCCATGCCAACATTGGCAGGTCGTGCTACTATTATGCACGTGCCGGTAATTCTGGCTGCCATTTTGGAAGGACCGGTAGTGGGTGCTTTTACAGGATTCATTTTCGGGCTGTACAGTTTTATGACACCAGTAGGCGCTATCCCGGCAGATCCCATTGTACGGATTTTACCGCGTATTCTGATTGGCGTTACTTCCTACTATACATTTGTGCTGTTCCGCCGTTCCAATGTGGGAGCCGCGGCGGCAGCCATTGTGGGAACTCTGACCAACACCATTGGCTATCTGGGTTTAGCCAGCCTGATCGGTTACATGCCGTGGGCTGCATCGCTGACGGTTATGGTGACACAGATGCCATTTGAAATGATACTGGCCGTGGTTCTGATCGTTGTTCTGAATAAAGCGTTTGCGCGCAGAGGATGATGAAGATTGTTACTGGCTTTTGATATCGGAAATACCAATATTGTGATTGGTGTGTTTCAACAGGATCGGTTACTGGCGGACTGGCGTGTTGCCAGTGACCGTCAGAAAACTTATGATGAGTACGGGTTGTTATTGGAACAGCTGTTTCAGTGCAGCGGTCTGCAACGGTCCGACGTGAAGGACATTATTATATCTTCCGTGGTGCCGAATCTGACCGATATACTGCGGTTGATGTGCGAGCGGTATTTTCGTTTGACGCCCATGGTGGTAGGAAATGGCCTGAAAACCGGTATGCCCATTCGGTATGAAAATCCAAAGGAAGTGGGTGCGGACCGCATTGTAAACGCAGTGGCAGCCATAGAACTGTATGGTGCACCGCTGATTATTCTGGATTTCGGAACCGCTACCACTTTTTGCGTGGTCAATGAAAAAGGAGAGTATTTAGGAGGCGCCATTGCTCCAGGCATTGGAATCTCAGCAAATGCTCTGGTGGAAAAAACTGCACAGCTGCCAAAAGTAGAAATGAGTGTACCGGATCATGTAATTGGGAAAAATACCATCAATGCCATTCAGTCTGGCCTGTTGTACGGTTACTGTGGCCTGGTGGATGGCATGGTGCGCCGCATTGCTGCAGAATTGGATATGCCGCTGACAGATATAAAGGTGATCGCTACAGGTGGCTTAGCTGAATTGATCCATGCCAATTCAGAAACCATTCAGAAGGTGGATCAGATGCTGACATTGCAAGGTCTGCGGATTTTATACAACAAGAACAAAAAAATGCGTCGCAGAGAGGAAAAAGGTGACGTCTGATGCTGGATGTCTGTTTGCTGGGCTGTGGAGGTATGCTGCCTCTGCCCAAACGGTTTTTAACTTCATTACTGATACGGCAGGAAGGAAAAAGCATTCTGATTGATTGTGGAGAAAGCACGCAGGTGGCCCTGCATTTATGTGGCTGGAGTGTGAAACAGATCGATCACATTCTTATCACCCATTTTCATGGCGATCATGTGGTAGGATTGCCTGGTTTATTGATGACAATGGGCAATAATGGCCGTACAGAACCAGTGCATATCTGGGGAAATCCAGGTTTGCAGCGTATTCTGGATGGTTTGCTGGTAGTCTGCCCGCAGTTGCCTTTTGCAGTGATCTGTCATGATGTGACAGAAACAGGTTATCAGTTTCAGGCCGGAAAACTGCAGGTGCGGGCTTTGCCAGTAGAACACCGGGTACCCTGCCTGGCTTACAGCTTAACATTAAAACGGGCTGGAAAGTTTGATGCAGAGAAGGCAAAGCGGCAGCATATCCCATTGCAGTATTG
>CAMFFG010000041.1 GCA_945949655.1 uncultured Peptococcaceae bacterium | reverse complement strand
ACGCCATATGCAATTTGTATGTTTAGTGGGTACTTTTATTATAGCTGTTGACTGGTGTTCTGGCAAGCAGAAAGCTATTTCCAATCCGGCGGAACCGCTGGCAGCGTTTCGGCAACCGGTCGTCTACTAGCTTTCGCAATGCATGGCGAAATGATTGGCACAATAAGGAAAATGCTAGGGCTGTGTATAATAGCCCTGCAATGGGGCATGTTAGCAGTAGAGAGATGTGTGGTTTGCAGTGATGTGTAGAATAACAAAAAAGAGCAGTGTGAAAAATAGTTTGGCTTACTGTTGGGGTTTCTGTGTGTACTGGATAGTCTGGCAAAAAGAGTGGGTGAAGATCCGGTCCATGGAAATCTTATAGGGTGCATGTATTGTAAAAGCAATGCACTCTGACTTTGATGGGACGCTTTTTCAGTTTATCTGCGGAAGGTGGTATCCGCTGCGGCCGGAGCCTGAAAAAGAATATTTTTTCAAAAAGCTGGTATAGAATATGCAACTTTTAACAGAGAGATACAGTCTAACAGATAGAATATTTGCAATTATTCTAAGATTGGAAAAGAAAAGATTGACAATTGTAGAGAAAGCTTATAGTATTAGGGGAGAGATGTGTACTACTGACTGCCATACACTGATGAGAAGCGGTGTTTTTTGTGTGGAGATAAAAGGGGAGGGGGGAAGCTGTTTGGCGCTGATCGAGGCGAAGGATGTTGTAAAAAAATACAAAGTAGGGTCAGAGATCATTACAGCGCTGGATGGGATCAGTTTATCCATTGAGCGGGGAGAGTTTGTGGCGATTCTGGGCACTTCGGGTTGCGGCAAGTCAACGCTGCTGAACATGCTGTCGGGGCTGGAGCGGCCTACCAAAGGCGATATTATTGTAAACGGAGTGCGGATCAATAAGGTCAGCGAGAAAAATATGTCCCGGTTTCGGGCCAAAGAGATGGGTTTTATTTTTCAGCAGTATAATCTGATCCCGTCGCTGACGGCTCTGGAAAATGTGATGCTGCCGCTGACGATACAGGGCATCAGCAAAAAAAACAGGATCAAACGCAGCCGGGATATTCTGATTAAGCTGGGTCTGGGCAAGCGGTTGCATAACAAGCCTGGACAGATGAGTGGCGGTCAGCAGCAGCGGGTGAGTATTGCCCGGTCACTGGTGAGTAATCCCAAGATTATTTTTGCCGATGAACCCACGGGAAATCTGGACAGTAAGACAACCATTGAAATTTTAGAGTTTATGCAGGAGATCGTGCGCACGGAGCATAAAACGCTGATCATGGTCAGCCATGATGCGGAGGTGGCTATGTATGCCGGGCGCATTGTGCACATGCTGGATGGAAGGATCACCGGCATTGAGGAAAGAACAGAAAATATTGCAAAGCTGAACGGTGCGGCGGAGGGGGAGAACGCATAAGATGAAGAAACAACTGGCGATGATTTTAATTGTACTACTGATCGGGCTGAGCGTGATGCCCGCAGGGATGGCCTGGGCGGAAAATACAGACAGTGCGACACAGACAGAACAGGCAACAGACCCGGAGAACACCACTGGTGCCAGCAGTACGCAAAGCGGTAATGGGGAGAGCGCCGCTTCTGCGCAGAATGCCAGGGACAAAAATATTTTTAACACGGGTACAGATCCGCTGTGGTCTTTTGTAGAGATCAAGGTGCCGGAGCAGGCGCTGGTGGGTCAGGAATTTGATGTGGAGATCACCGTAAAAAATATGGGGACGGGCTCTGGCATGTTTCCCGAATTCCGATTTACCGAGGAAAGTGACAAAAAGGCGCTGAGCCATTTTACTATAGTAGGTGGTACAGCTGACGGCGTGTATGATACCATGCTGACAGAGATCAAAGGCGGCGAGACGAAAAACTTTATTATTACCATGAAGGTGAACCCGGAGACAAAAGAGTTGCCGGAAGGTTCAAAATACCGCATCAACTGCATGATCGCCAGCTCCAACTGGCAGATGAATGACGAAAAGCGGTATCAGGCTGTAAAAAGCTTTGAGATGGATGTGGTATATGCCCTGTCTGAGCCATCTTTTGTGGTGGAGAACGTGACCTTTGATCCGGCGGTTACAGGGGAAACCGAAGAAACCACGGCAACCCTGACGCTGAAAAATATCAGTGAAACCAAAGCCAACAATGTGGTGGTAACGCTGGAAGGCACCAATATTGGCGATAGCGGCGAAAAAAATATTACCGTGCGGGATCTGACCAGCACAAAGCAGTTGTACAATGTAAAAGGAAAACAGAAGGTAGAGGTGCAGTATCTGCTGGAACTGAACGAGGACCGCAAAAATAACGAGATGAAGCTGACGGTAGATTACAATGGGGCGGAGAAGCCGCAGGAGATTGTGCTGAATATGCCGCTGCCGTTGCAGGAAAACAAAGGCGGCAAGGAGCCAAAGGTGATTATTCAGCGCTACAATGTGGATCCCAGTAAGGTGCTGGCGGGTAATTATGTGACGCTGTATCTGTATGTGGAGAACACCAACAGTTTGCCGGTCAACAATGTATCGATCCAGATGGACGTGCCCACGGAGACCTCCTCCAGCGGCGGTACGGTGACCAGCAGCACGGTATTTTCACCGGTAGACAGCAGCAACACCTTTTATATAGACCGGATCGAAGGAAAAACCACGGCGCTGAAAACCATCAACATGTATGTGGATCCCAACGCTATTGCCAAAACCTATATTGTGCCGGTAGCCATTAAATATGAATCTACCGATGGCACAAAGTATGAGAGCAGTGATAATGTCAATATTCCGGTGACCCAGGAGAGTAAGGTGGAGATCATCAGCAGCAATCTGCCAGTTATGGGCAATGTGGGAGAACCGCTGAACCTGAGCCTGGAATTTGTGAATGTGGGCAAGGTGAATCTGACCAACTTTAAAGTGTGCCTGGAAGGAGACATTCCCGGAAAAGAAGAGAATGTGTATTATCTGGGCACCTTTAATGCCGGAGAAAGCAATGAATACACAGCCAGCATCATTCCTGAGCTGGAAGGTGAGTTATCCGGCAGTGTTAAAATGAGCTATATTGATGCAGATAACCAGGATGTTGCACTGGAGATTCCGTTTACCTGCGAAGTGGGCCCGGCCATTGATTATGGGGAGATGGATGTCCCCATGGAGCCAATGGAAGAACCGGGACTGCTCGACAAGCTGAAACAGCACTGGCTGCCTGTTGTGCTTGGCGTGATCGTTATCCTTCAGGCTGCTGTGCTGATTCGCATTAAGCGGAAAGCAAAGGCGGAAGAGGAACTGATCGATGGTTAAGCGGGATATTCTTTCGATGGCAGCCAGAAATCTGCTGCGCCGCAAGAGCCGTACCTTTCTGACCATGCTGGGGGTACTCATCGGCACAACTTCGATCGTGGTGATGGTGTCGCTGGGCATTGGGCTGCAGGAGGCGCAGAAGGCCATGTATGCCCAGTGGGGCAGCATGAACGAAATTACCGTCAATCAGAGTTATCGGGGCTATTTACCGGAGGGCGAGGACGCCCAGACCCAGGCGGTAGCGTTAAATGACGAAGCCATACAGGCTTTTCGGGAGATGGAGGGTGTGACAGCTGTGGTGCCTATGGTACAGATCTCCGCCGATAATGCCACCTGCGGCAAGCTGCAAGGCTGGCTGCAGGTATACGGCATCGACCCGGCTTCTATGGAAACGCTGCATATGGAGGTACAGACCGGTCGGTTGCTGGAAGCGACAGACCACAACGCGCTGGTGATCGGCGGTATGCTGGGCGACAGCTTTTATGACCCGAACGGCAACGGGGATGGTTTTTCCGGCGAGGAAAGCTGGGAAGAATACCAGAATCGGGTCTATGAGAAATCGCTGGGGATGCTGCATCAGAAAATTACAGCGGAATTCAGAAACTCCGAAACGGAAAAAAGTAAAAAGCTGACCTTTCAGGTGGTAGGCATATTGCCCAAGGACGATAACAGCAACAGCTACAATGCCTATGCGCCGCTGGACGTGATGCAGAAAATACAGAAAATGATGCTGACCAGTGCGGATAAAAAGCAGAAAAACAGGGACATGTATAACCAGATCACCATTCAGACATCGGATGTTTCTTATACCAAGTCTATCTGCCAGACCTTGCGGGACCAGGGCTATAATGTGTACTCCATTGCGGAGAGTCTGGAAGGTGTGGAGGATTCCATGCTGGTGTTCCAGCTGGCGCTGGGCGGCATCGGTGCGATCACGCTGCTGGTGGCGGCCATTGGTATTATCAACACTATGGTCATGTCCATCTATGAGCGCACCAAGGAGATCGCCATCATGAAAGTGATCGGCGCCACCTTTACCGATATTCGGCTGCTGTTTCTGGCAGAGGCTGGCATGATCGGTTTCTTTGGCGGTGTATTGGGTTTGGGATTTAGCTACACGTTAAGCTTTATCATCAATCAGCTTTCCGGTGATTATATGGGCAACTACATGGGTACCGGCGAGGCGCTGCATATCTCGCTGATCCCCTGGTGGCTGGCGCTGTTTGCCATCGCATTTTCCATTATGATCGGGCTGCTGGCTGGGGTGTATCCGGCCAACCGGGCAGTGAAGCTGAGTCCTATTGAGGCGATGCGCAATAACTAAAGCATGTAAGCTGGAAATTTTAAAATGCAGAGATGTAGAAAAGAAAATAGAGTGCTGTATCCAACCTTGATGCCATCAGGGTTGGATTTTTCTTCATACAACTTTATGCGCATATTTGTTGCGTTTTCCGGTCAAGCGGATGAAACTGGTGACCTGATTTTTTAGGGAAACAGTGAAAAAATACGGGAATGCATGACAAATGCGAAAAGATAGGATATAATAAAGTGATATATTATTTTTTAAAGGAGCGTTCGTGTTTTATGGAAGATAAAGATTTTATTGAGTTTACTACCGGTCTGGAAGAGGAAGAGTTGCCAGAGGTAAATAAAATGGCAGAGGACTGGGACACCTATGTGACTTATTTGGATGATGAAAAGGCGCTGATCATGGTAGATCTGGAAGTGGCCAAAGTTGCGCCCATCATTTCGTATCATCATCTGTTTGGCATTCAGATCGCTATCAAAAATCCTACGGAGGATGGTTTCTATACGGCGGAGGAGCAGCCAAAGCTGTTTGAGATCGAAGACCGTATTGCAGCGGTTTATCGGGATGAAGCCCATGCCAAACATGTGGCCAGCATTACCACTGGCGGTACCCGCATGCTGTATTTCTATGCGGAAAGTGACGAGTTCCTGGCTGGTCTGGTAGGAAAAATCGCTTCGGAATTCTCTGACTATGATTTCAACTATCTGCTGGAAAAAGATGCACCGTGGAATTTCTATTTCAATGTGGTGTATCCAAGTCTGATGGACATGCAGATCATCAAAAACCGTCGCATGCTGAAGCTGATGGCGGAAAAAGGGGAAGATTTATCGCAGGTGCGGGAAGTGACCCACTGGTTCTATTTTAACAATGGCGCGTCCCGGAAACAGGCTTCGGTGCGTCTGCGGGATGCAGGCTGCGAGATCCTGGATGATAATTTCTTTGACGAACGGATTCCAGAATATAATTTCGGGCTGCGGGTGCTGATCGAGCACAATATGACGCAGGAAACCATGCTGGAGATCACCTATGCGCTGTATGATTTTATCGAAAAATATGAAGGCATCTATGATGGCTGGAACATTATTCCGGATGGAGATCCAGAGAAAGATTTCGTGTAAAAACGGAGGGAGGTCATGACGTGGCACAGACAGAAGCAGAGTTTCTGCATTCCTATGATGCCTCGGCTTACGAGAAACCGTCGGTCACAACTGATATTGTGGTGTTCAGCA
Source organism: uncultured Peptococcaceae bacterium (assembly GCA_945949655.1). Lineage (GTDB taxonomy): Bacteria > Bacillota > Peptococcia > Peptococcales > Peptococcaceae > UBA7185. The sequence goes on along the minus strand of CAMFFG010000041.1, from coordinate 2,520 downwards.
TTGGCAAGGGCAAACGGGAGACCTACCGGCAGCTGCCAAAACGGCACCTGCAGATATTGCTGATCCGGCGCAAACATCATCCGTTCCAGAACTGCTGGGCTTTACCGGGCGGATTTGTAAATCTGGATGAAGCTTTACGGGAAGCTGCGGCCCGGGAGCTTCACGAAGAAACCGGCCTGGAGCCTGATTATCTGGGGCAGCTGTATACCTGGGGCGAGGTGGAACGGGATCCGCGCATGCGTGTTATCAGCACCTCTTATATGGCCATCGTCAATGAGACGAACAAAAAACTGAAAGCTGGCGATGATGCCAGTGAGGCATGCTGGTTCGATCTGAGCAGCCGCATTGAGACGGTGGAGACTCACGAGGTGGACGGCCAGCTGGAATATGTGTGGTATATTCGTCTGCTGCTGAAGAACGGCCAGGAGGAGCTGAGCGCACTGTTGCGCATCAGCCGCTGGTTTAAAGGTTCTACGGTAGCAATTAATCGTGAGATTGTGGAAAATAACGGGCTGGCCTTTGACCATGCTAAAATTATTGAACACGGGTTGGAAAAGTTTCGACATAAAATTAAATACACGGATCTGCTGTTCAAACTGGTACCGGAATTTTTTACACTGACTGAGTTACAGCATGTTTATGAAGCGGTGGTTGACAAAAAAATTTCCAGAGCCAGTTTCCGGCGCAGCATCGCTGATAAAGTGACACAGACGGAGCAATATGTGACAAAGGGCGGGCATCGCCCGTCGCAGCTGTATGTGTTTAATCCATACTGGCTGGAAGCGTCTCTGCAGGAGGGCGTTGTAGATCTCTGGAGTTGAGAAGGGGGATATCCCAATGGAAAACAAAATGAATTTAACATTACTGGCAGACTTTTATGAAATCACAATGGCAAATGGATATCTGGAGCATGGGGTTGCCGATCAGATCGCTTATTACGACATGTTTTTCCGCCGTATTCCTGATAATGGTGGGTTTGCGATCATGGCAGGTCTGGAACAGGTTATTGATTATCTTAAAAATCTGCATTTTACCCGGGAGGATATTGCATATCTGCGCAGCAAAAAATGTTTTAGTGAAAAGTTTCTGGACTATCTGGCCAACTTTGAATTCTGCTGCGATGTCTGGGCCATACCGGAAGGTATGCCGGTGTTCCCCGGCGAACCGCTGCTGACGGTGCGCGGGCCGGCCATTCAGGCGCAGTTTCTGGAAACTATGGTGCTGCTGACCATCAGTCATCAGTGTCTGATCGCCACCAAAGCAAACCGCATTGTGCAGGCTGCTGAGGGAAGGGCTGTGATGGAGTTCGGTTCCCGTCGGGCCCAGGGCGCAGACGGCGCCATCATGGGGGCCAGAGCGGCTTACATCGGCGGCTGTGTGGGAACGGCCTGTACGCTGGTAGATCGGGATATGAAAATTCCGGCGCTTGGCACGATGGCGCACAGCTGGGTGCAGATGTTCCCCAGCGAGGAAGAAGCCTTCCGCAATTATGCCAGAACCTATCCGGATAACTGCACGCTATTGATCGATACGTACAATGTGCTGCAATCCGGACTGCCCAATGCTATTAAAATTTTTAAAGAGGAAGTAGTGCCAAGAGGGTTCCGTCCAAAAGGGGTGCGCATCGACAGCGGTGATATTGCCTATTTATCTAAAAAGGCGAGAGCGATCCTGGATGCGGCCGGTTTTGAGGATTGCGGCATTGTGGCCTCCAATTCGCTGGATGAATATATTATTCGCGATATTCTGGACCAGGGCGGCAAGGTAGACTCTTTCGGCGTTGGTGAACGGCTGATCACGGCCAAATCAGATCCTGTATTTGGTGGTGTGTATAAACTGGCTGCAGTGGAGCAGGATGGCGAACTGATACCAAAGATCAAAGTAAGTGAAAATGTAGAGAAGATCACCAATCCAGGGTTTAAAGTGCCGTGGAGACTGTATGAGCGCGAAACAGGAAAAGCCATTGCCGATGTGATCACCCTGTATGGGGAAGTGATCGATGAATCTGAGCCGTATGAAATTTTCGATCCGTCTTATACCTGGAAACGCAAGATCGTGGAAAATTTTGTGGCCAAACCGCTGCAGGTGCCGATTTTTGAAAAGGGCCAGTGTGTGTATGAATCGCCAAGTCTGCAGGAAATTCAGCAATTCTGCAAGGAACAGATCGATACATTATGGGAAGAAGTGCGGCGCTTTGAGCATCCCCATAAATATTATGTGGACTTATCACAGAATTTATGGGATATGAAGCATGCGTTACTGGAAAAATACTGTGTAAACTGTGCAGAAAAAATGAAGAAATCAAAGTGAGCATGGGAAAATATCAGAAAAGGCAAGGCAATTGACAGAAAAACTGCTGTCTGGGAACGACCGTGACAGGCCGGCGGCAGTGAAACGAGCGAAAACTGTGTACTGGATGTGTGATAGGACATGAAAAAAAAGTATATACTTGCGCTGCTTTTGTGTCTGCTCCTCTTCTTTGGCATTATGACAGCCTGCGACGGTGCTCCTGCTCCAGAG